>CAYUUB010000005.1:0-26196 GCA_964447725.1 uncultured Oscillospiraceae bacterium | reverse complement strand
GAAGTTTTAAAAACGTCGTCTTGCCACGCCCGTTGCGCCCGATAAAACCGAGCTTCCAGTCCGTATCAACGGAAAATGAAACATGCTCGAACACGTTGTCATAGCTGCCGTCGTAATGAAATGTTACGTTGTTTACGCATATTTGAGACAAAACAATCGACCTCCCGATCCGGTCGGCAACGCCAAAAAAGCAAAACAAAAAGGAACCCCTTGTTATGGTTCGCTCCCCGGCATTGCAACGTTGAACCAAGGCGCAAAAACGCGCCCGGCAAATGTTGACGAATACCATATGGGTCAGCGAATCATCGGTGTTCCTCCATCGTAAGATTTCTATATGTAGTGTACAGAATCCAGGCGGCGCTGTCAATAAAGCGTTTCCGCCGGCACTGCGAGAGCAGAATTGCGCTGTATCAATCGCCAGCGAATTCCGCGGTTGCGCTCCAAAAGTCCTTCTCATACGGACAAGGCGTCACAGAGGCGCCCGGTTGCAGGATCAATCGAAGCAGATCTCCGCATGGATTTTGATCTTATCCTTGTTGATAAAGGTCGTCGTGCACTCCACGGCATGTTGCAACTGGTCGTAGGTAACGTCGTTTATCAGGCAGCCGACGCTGTCGGGCGCGACATTCAGGAGCTTTGCTTCCGGGTCCGAAAACTCGAAAAACGAGAAAGTCTCTTTGACGCGGCAAAGTTTGACGCTGTGCTGGCTTAGCACGTCATAGAGCGAGTGCATTTCAAAATCGATTCCCTCAATATCGTCGATGATTCCGTACGGTACGCAGGTGTTTTGCAGTGCGATCGGCTCATCGTCTCCCAAACGAAGCCGAACGAGGCGAAAGATCGAATCGCTTTCGGATATTCCGAGCAATCGCGCATACTTGGGCCCTGCCGGCCGCTTTTCCTGAAACAGGACGCGGCAGGACGGGGTTACGTTGCTTCGCTGAAGCATCTGCGTGATGTTGTCCAGCGCATTGACGTCATAGTCGACTTTCTGTTTGCTGATATAGGTTCCCTTGCCCTGAATCTGCGTGAGCAACCCCTCTTCGACCAAGACAAGGATCGCCTTACGGATCGTTTTTCTGTCCACGGAGAATGTTTTTGACAGATCGCGCTCGGACGGGATGTGCTGGCCATACCGCAATTCTCCGCGTACGATCTGACTTTTTAATATCTTGCTGATTTGAAGGTACAGCGCCTCGCCTTTTGCCATGTTAAATCCTTTTCAATCAAAATAGTCATCAATCGGGATGCCACGGATCGCCTCAAATGGTGGGAGACCCCTCGAACGGCCGCTTTGAAACCAGATTGGCATAGTAATAAACATACTTTGCATACGAGGTCAAAACCGCGTACGCTCCGGGCATTCCGGTTTCGCCGTAAAAAGCAAGCCTCTCCCGCGTTACGGCTTCGCCTTCCGATATTCCAAGCCACACGCCTTCCTCGAAGGTGGCTCTTCCGACGTCGATGTCGATCGTTGCGCGCTCGAATCCGGGTTTTTGGATGTTCCCGCAGAGTTCGACGACGGAGACGGACCCCAGCTTGCTTTTATCGACGGCGGCATAGTACGAGGGCGTAAAAAACAGGATTTCGACCGCCATGCGCCGGGGGTCGAATATCAGCAGACGTTTGATCTGATAAAAATCGTTACCCCTCGGAATCCCGTAAAGCCTGGAAACGGACTCTTCCACGGATATCTTTTCGGTGCTGATTTGTTTATATTGCCGGTTCAGTTCAGGGTCGTTGTCGCCGACCGAGAAATTCATCAGATTGTGGCGAATGCGTTTCGGCGCGACAAAGGTGCCCTTGCCCTGAATGGTTTCAACGGTGCCCGTATTGCAAAGCTTTTTCAGGGAATCGCGCAGCGTCATTCTGCTGACGCTGAGGATTTCGCAGAGTTCCCGTTCCGAAGGCAGCTGATCGCCGCTGCGGAGGCTGTTTTTCATGATATAGGATTCTATTTTTTCACAAAGATCGGAATCGATGATGTTGGAATATTTACTGATAAAAATCCATCCCCTTATCTGCCTTGCCGCCGAATGCGCCAGGCGGCGCGAAGGTATCCATTACTGTGTTAATAATATACCACATGGGGCAGTATGCCGACAATATTACAAAAAGGACAAATGGTATATTTTCATTGACAACTGGTACAATGATGTTATAATGCAAGTGACAAGGTATTAGTTGAATAAAAATTGGACCATCAAACACGATCATAACGAAAACAGGTCCATCTGATTTACAAGCTGCCGGAACGTCAGGACCGGAACATCTTTTAGCGTAAAAAAACCGCTCCCAATAAAAAATTCAATCATAAATGATCAGGCGAGGTAGAAATGGATCAAACGTATCTTCGGAATTATGTAACCAAGATGGAACAGGTGCTTGCAAAGCGGACAGAAATTGAGGCGATTGTCGATTCAATTGTCGACAACGGCTTTAGAAATCTGTTTTTTTGCGGTATCGGAGGGACGCTTGCGGTGATGCTTCCGTATCAGCACATGATAACAAAACTAAGCACGCTGGACGTGTATGGAGAAAACGCAGCCGTTCTGACCAGCAGAGGCAACCATCATCTCGGGGTTGGCTCCGTTGTGCTGAGCATGTCGGAATCGGGAAACACGAAGGAGATCGTCGAGGCGCTGGCATACTGCAAGGAGCAAGGCGCCGTAACGATAACGTTTGTGGCCACGGAGGATTCGCCTGTCGGGAATATGGCCGATTATACGGTGATAAACAAAAACAAGGATCAGTATTCCAACGACTCCGATTACTTGATGCTGAATAGGTTCGTTTTCTATTTACTGAGCAGACGCGGAGAGTTCGGCGGGTATGAGCGGTTTATAAAAAACATGCACAAAATGCCGCGCTGCCTTGCCGGCGTTAAGGAGCAGGCCGATAGACAGGGAATCGACTTCGCAAAAACGTATAAGGACGAAGGCTACCATATTTTCACAGCGGGCGGGAACGTATGGGGCGAAACCTTTTGCTATGCCATGTGCGTGCTCGAAGAGATGCAGTGGGTACGGACGAAATCGGTGCATATCTGCGATTTTTTCCACGGTACGCTCGAACTTGTCGACAACAACACGCATGTCGTGCTGGTCAAGGGCGAAGATGAAAGCAGGCCGTATGCGGAAAGAGTTCAGAGATTTACCGAGAAATATACAAAGAAGCTGACGGTTTATGATTCGAGGGATTATGATCTGCCGGGTATCGACGAAGATTTCAGATGGATCTTTTCGCCGCTTGTGATAACGGCGGCCCTGGGTCGGATCAGCCCGCATATGGAAGAAATGACGGGGCACGACCTGAATTTCAGGCGATATTACAAGGTTGTCGATTATTAACCGGCAGGAAAAGACGGTTTTGAAAGCTTTTCCGGAAAAGGAGGCGGCGCAATGAAAGTGATCGGATTCGGCGATAATGTGGTCGATCGGTATATCAACCGGAATGTTTATTATCCGGGCGGAAACGCTTTGAATTTTTCGGTTTATGCAAAAATGTGCGGCATGGATTCCGCCTATCTTGGCGTCTTCGCAGACGACCGGGAGGCGGAGCAGATCCGTTTTGCGCTCCGGGAAGCCGGCGTAGCGTCCGATTTCTGTAAAACGGAGCCGGGGACGACGACGGAACGGTTTGACGTTGTCCTGAACGGGTCGGAACGCATCTTTGTTGAAGACGACGACCGGGATACGAAACCACAGCCCATGATCCTTTCCGCCCGGGAACGTATGTATTTGGAGCAGTTTGTGTTTCTGCACAGTGGCTGCTATGCAGGGACGGAAGACGAGATTGCAAAACTGCATTTCGACGGAAGCCTTGTCGGCTTTGATTTTTCCGAGGAGCCGGAGTACAGAACGGACGAATACCTGGAAAAACTCTGCCCGCACCTGGACCTTGCGCTGTTTTCCTGCGCGGGAATCTCAAGCGAAGAAGCGCAGGCGCTTCAGAGCCGGGTTGTATCGATGGGTGCAAAATACGTCCTGGCGACGCGCGGTCTGGACGGACAGGACTTTTTCGACGGGCGGCGTCACTACCTGGGACGGGCCGAGCTGTGCGAAAGCGTCGACACGATGGGAGCCGGCGATTCGTTTTATACGGCGTTTGTAACGAGCCTGCTGAAGGACGGCTGGGAAAAAGGCGCGGAGCTTACGGCGGACATGATCACGCAGGCTTTTCAAAAAGGGGCGCGCTTTTCCGCAAAAATATGCGGGATCAACGGTTCCTTTGGCTACGGCGCGAAAATCGGATGACGAACGTTCGGCCTGCCGGTGCGGCATGCAAGAGGAAGCGAGCGGAACGCCGCCAAGGCATGCGACACCGGAGGAAAATCATAAAAGGAAACGGAGAGTGGAGAAATGACTCGGATTACGATGTCCCAGGTAGCAATCAACAACATGGCGTATCGCCGATACAGCTTCGATTTCTTTCTTGAATCCGCGCAGAGGCTGGGGATTCGGAAGATCGAGCTGTGCGGCTGCCACCCGCATTTTACGATGTTTGAAGCGCGCGAGTTCGACACGAAACAGCTCGCAAAAAAAATCAGGGATCACGGGCTCGTCGTTTCGGCGATCGAACCGGAACAGAATTTTCTGCCGATCAACATAGCGGCGCTTGACGGATATTTCCGTAAGCAGAGCGTCCGGCAGCTGGCGTTCTTTATCGAAAGGGCGCGGTATTTCGATTGCGATAAAGTGATCGTGTACCCGGGGAAAGCGCTTATGAATCACCCGCATTCCGAAGCATGGAAATATGCGCGGGAATCCATAGAAGAACTCAGCAGGATCGCGGAGAAAAACGACGTTACAATCCTTCTGGAAGCAGTTTCGAGCTTCATTTCCGATCTCATGATGGACAGCGCGACGCTTGCGCGCATGATGCGGGAAGTGGATGCCGACAACATTGGCTGCTGCGTCAATTCTTCCGCGGCCTATGCGGCGAAGGAAACGCTGGACGATTATTTCAGGCGTTTTGGCGATAAAATCGGACTGGTCCAGCTTTCGGACAGCGTTGAGGACAACGAGCAATTGCCCTGGGGGACCGGCCTTCAGGACCTCGATTCACATTTGCGCACGCTGAGGGAACGCAATTATACGGGCGACATCGCGATGGAACTGCTGGAGGAGGAACTGGCCGGCGACCCGGAGGCCAACTACCGGGAAAGCATTGCGTATTTCAGAAAGCACATTGATTAAGGAGGCCGAAAATTGAAAAAGCTGAAGTTTTCACAGTTCGGAATCATGTCCGTTCAGTTCCAGCAGTACAGCCTGGATTATTGCATGGATTCCATTGCGGCAAACGGATTTCAATATATCGATTTCTGGGGCGGGGCGACGCAGTACAGCGTGTTTGACACGCCGCCCGATCAACGGCACCGGCGCGTCTGCGAAATCCGCGAAATGATGGAAAAGCGCAATCTGAAGATGTCGATTTTTACCGCGGAACAGATTTGCCTGTATCCCATCAACATCGCCTCTTCCAACGAATATGTGCGCGGCAACAGTATCGATATCGTAAAGCATTATCTGGAAGATACGAAAGAGTTCGGCGCAAACTACTACTTCATGCAAATGGGATATTCCCTGTTCGACGAAGACTACGAAGCCGCCCGGAAGCGTTCGGTCGGCGCGCTGAAGGAACTGACGGCGTACGGGGAAAAAATCGGCGTAAAATCGGTCATGGAACCCTTGCAGCGATATGAATCGAACCTCTGCTACAATCGCGATATGTTAAAGGGCCTGATCGACGCGGTAGACTCGCCGTATTTGACCGCCTGCGTAGATTGCGTGGCGATGGCCGCGGCAGGAGAGAGCATTGCCGACTATCAGAACGCATTCGGCGATAAAATCAACCATATCCACCTTGCGGACGGGGACCCGACCGGGCATAAAGTGCCGGGCGAAGGGACGAACCCGCTGACGGATTATCTGCAAACGCTTGCCGAACAGGATTACGCGGGCACCATAACGGTCGAGATCAATAACCAGATGTATTTTAACGACCCCGACGACGCGGTGGCGAAGGCTGCAAAATGGCTTGCCGATTGCCCGGTGGTCGAGATCGATTAACAAAAGGAGAAAAAGCCCCTGCAAAAACGACAGCTTTTGCAGGGGCTCAACGGCGCTTTATTTTTGAGAGCGCTGTAACCGCACGGGCATTATTGCCGACTGCGGTACAAATCGACCTGCTCCATGAACTTTTTGACCCGCTTCGGGTCGATATGGTTGTTAAAATCCCCGTTGACTTTAAAGGTTGTTCCGACAAACGCACCGTCGGAAACGGCTAGCTTCCGGGCGACCGTCTCCGCCTTACAGCCCGTTCCGCAAAATACGGGAACGCCGCCGATGCTGCCGCGCACTTCGGAGAGCCACTCCGAGCTGGCCTCCTGACCGGCATACGCGCCCATGATGCAGAATCCGTCCGGCCTGCAGGTGAAGATGATGGATTTTGCGATGGATTCCAATTCCCGGTGCACGAGATATTCGTCGGATTCGTTGTTTAGGAAGTAAAACAGCTTTAGGTCCTTTAGCCCCAACTGTTTTTTCCTTCTCAAAACGGCCGCAATATCCGGCTCCGTAATGCCGGTGTCGCCCGCGTAAGCGCCGGTAAACGTTGCGCGGACAAAATACGCGTCGATTGCGGCGGCCAGATCGATAGCGGCCAGGTTGTCGGACTCGCAGTCGATTCCGTAAGGGATGCGGATTTCGGACATCAGCTCGCCGACGACGCGCGCCATGGCGGCGGGGCCGATATAGTCGATCTTTCTTTGATACGGCAGGCTGAATTCGTTTGAAAACAAAATGCCGTCCACGCCGCCGTCCTGCAGGGCATGCAGGTCCATTCGGGCGTCTTCAACGGTTTTTTTCATGGAATCGCCATCCTGGAAAAGAGGGTCGCCCGGAAATGCGTTTAGATGTAAAAGCGCGATAATGGGTTTTTCCTGCCCAAACATGTCTTTGCACCAGCTCATAATTTACCTCCACTACACCAATTATTCGTAATGAATCTACCAAATCAACCACTTGCAATTAAAAGTATACCATGCTAGAATAGTGAAATCAAGAACAATTCGGTAACGATATGCTAAGCCAATCACAAATTTGCATACACAGAGGATTGATGAATGAAACAGTATCTCTTAGGCATCGACAACGGCGGAACCGTTATTAAATGTGCGGTTTATGATCTGTCCGGACGGGAGCTGGCGGTGAAGACCGAACGGGTGCCGCTGATTGAGCCGTATCCCGGATGGGTCGAGCGCGACCTGGATCTCGTTTGGGAAGCAAACGCACAGGCGATTCGCGGCGCGATTGAAAAAGCCGGAATCACGCAGGCTGAAATCCTGGCGATCGGGCTTACCGGCTATGGAAACGGCGTGTGCCTTGTGGATAAAAACGGCCGTCCCGTCTATAACGCGGTGGTGTCCAGCGACAATCGTGCATCGGCGCTTTGCCAGCGCCTTGTTGATGCGGGCGTTCAGGAAGCGATCTATCCGCTGACCTGCCAGGAATTCTGGCCGGCACAGACGGCGATACTGCTGAAATGGTTCGACGAGCAGATGCCGGACGTCCTTGCCCGCACGGACCGGGTCCTGTCGATCAAGGACTTTGTAAGAATGAAGCTGACGGGCCGTTGCTGCTATGAACTGACGGAAACGACCTGCAACGGCCTGATGAATATCCATACCCAGGCATTCGACCCGTCCATCTTCGCATCGCTCGGGATTTCCGGCTGCATGGAGAAAATGCCGGCATACACGGGCATCACGGATATATCGGGCCGCGTTACGGGAAACGCGGCGGCGGAAACGGGACTGGCCGCCGGAACGCCGGTGGCCGGCTCCTGCTACGATGTGAACGCCTGCGCGCTTGCCAGCGGCATTCTGGACGAGGATACCCTTTGCATGATTGCGGGTTCGTGGACGATCAACGAATATCTGACGCGAACGCTGGTGGAGCATGCCAACTCGATCGCAAAGTCGTATTTGAACGGCTATTACATACTGGAAGAGTCCAGCCCGACGTCGACCAACAATTTCGAGTGGTTTATCGACCATATCCTTGCCGGCAAAGCCGGGAGTGATCGCAGCGTGATTTATCGCAACTGCGACCGGATGGTCGGTGAAATTTCTCCGGAAGAAAGCGACTTGATATTTGTTCCTTATCTTTTTGCGTCGGCGACGCATCCGGATGCAAAAGGCGCGTTTCTGAATTTAAGCAGCTTCCACGACGAAAGATATCTTACCAGGGCGGTTTACGAAGGGATCGCATTCTCTTCCATGCTGCATGTAAAGCGCCTGATGAAAGACGGGAAAACGTTTTCAGCCGCGAAGCTTTCCGGCGGGATCACAAAGTCCGGCGTATGGTCGCAGATGGTCTGCGATGTCCTCCGGATGCCGCTGGAGATTTCCTCGGCATCCGAACCGGGCGCGCTGGGCGCGGCGATCTGCGCGGCGATTGCGGGTGGCGCTTACGACGGATACGAGACGGCGGTTGCGAACATGGTCCATATGAAACAGGCATATCTGCCAAACGAGCGGAAAGAAGAAATTTACCAAAGGAAGTTCGGCAGATACGAAAAGGCGCTTAAAGCGCTGGACGTTTTTTATTCGGAATAACAAGGAGGGCCAACCGTGATACAAATCGTTCCTTCCATAGCTGCCGCGAACCTCCTGGAAATCGACCGTGAGATCAAACGGGCCGAACGGATCGGTTACCTGCATCTGGACATTGAGGACGGGAATTTCAGCCCGGATATCACATTCGGGGCCGATATGGCCCGCGCGATCGCCGGAGCGACGCAGGCGGAAATGGACGCGCATCTCATGGTAACGAATCCGGACAGACTGATCGGGCCGCTGTGCGACTGCGGCGTAAGCCGGATCGCCGTTCATATCGAATCGACGGAGTATCCGTCCGAATTGCTTTTCATGATCCATGCACGCGGGAAAAAAGCCGGGCTCGCACTCAATTATAAAACCGACGCGCACACGCTGGAACCCTACCTTGACCAAATCGACTATGTTTTGCTGCAAACCAGCGAAGCGGGGGATAAAGCGCTTGCGTTTCGCGAATACGGATATGAAAAAATAAAAAAAGCAAAGGCGCTGCTGCCGCCGGGCGTCGCGCTCTGGGCGGACGGCGGAATCGACGGGGGCGTTTTGCGCCGGTTGACCGATTCCGGCCTTGACTTCGCCGTGGTCGGGAGGGCGCTTTTCAACAGCGCGGACCTGATGAAAACATACGATATGATGCGGCGGGACTGCGCGGAAGGAACGGTTCGGCATGGATAATCCGCTTGGTATTTATGAAAAGGCGCTGTTCGGCCAGCCGCTTCAAAAAAAGATGGAAGATGCGGCGAGGGCGGGATACGACTGCTTTGAAATCAGCATTGACGAAACAAACGAGCGGCTGCGCCGGCTGGACTGGAAGGCGCGGGAATTCGAATTTTACAGGAAGGCTGCCGACGATATCGGAATACGGCTGTTTTCGGTTTGTCTCAGCGCCCACAGACGTTTTTCCCTTGGAAGCGCCGATGGGGAAATCGAGCGGGAAGCGCGGCGGATCTTGCAGGCAGGGATACGGTTTTGCAGCAAACTTGGCGTCCGCGTGCTTCAGATTGCCGGATACGACGTGTTCTATGAGCCGAGCACGCAGGATACGGGGAAACGATATCTCGAAAACCTGAGGCGGGGCGCCGAACTTGCCGCCGGCGAGGGCGTCATGCTTGCGCTCGAGCCCGTCGAAAAACACGTGATATCCGTAAAGAAAGCGATGCAGATTGCAGAGGAAGTCGATTCGCCCTGGCTCATCGTCTATCCCGACGTGGCGAACCTCTTTACGATGGGTTTCGATCCTGCGGAGGAACTGGCCCTTGCGAAACATAGAATAGCGGCGGTTCACATGCGCGAGGCGCCGGACGACGCGTTCCTGCCGTTCGGAACGGGGGAACTCGACTTTCAGCATATCTTCCAAACGCTGTCCGATGCGGATTTTTATGGACCGCTGGTTGTGGAGCTTTGGAACGAGAACAATCCGGACTATATGAAAATCATTACAGACGCGAAGGATTTTTTAGAAAAAGAAATGCTAAAGATATCGGGCGGAGGGAACGACACATGTATGAACGACTGAAGCAGCAGATGATCGACGCCGCATTGGAGATGCTGAAATACCGGCTGATTTCGCTTTCGGGCGGAAATGTCAGCGTGCGGACGGAAGACGGAACGTTTCTGGTTACACCCTCCGCGATCCGATACGAGCGCATGCGGTCGGAAGACATCGTGCTGGTGGATTCGGACGGCGCTATTTTGGAAGGGGATAAAAACCCTTCGTCCGATATGCTGGCGCTGCTCTATATTTTTGAGCATAAACCGGAAATCAATGCGCTGATTCACACACATCAGCCGTATGCGACGGCTGCCGGGCTTATTGCGGACCGTTTGCCCGCCTGCCTGACGACCATCATCGACACCGTACATACGCACGTTCCGGTCGCTCCGTTTACCATTTCATCCGATATCGGAATGGGCAGGGCGGCGGTTGAATACTGCGGCCGGGCAAACGCCGTTATCCTGAGCAACCATGGCGTGGTCGGGTTTGGCAGGGATTTGGACGAAGCGCTCGAAACGGTTGTTTATCTGGAAGAAGGGGCAAAGACTTATATGGCGGCGAAAGCTGCGAAACGCAAAATCAAACTGCTGACCGACGTTCAGATTCGAAGCGAAGACGCCGACCGGGGGAATTATGGGCAATAGAAAAAACGGAAGTGAACCGTCAATGCGGATTTAGACGGGCAAGGCTTCGCGTTTAAACGACGGCCGGTTATCCGGCGTTTGTTCTGCCGCAAGGTCCGATTGGAAACGGACGGCAAAGCGCGCTTATCTGCCGGACGAACCGTCGGCGATATAGGTGATTGCGTAGAGGTCCGACCGGCTGATCGCAAGGCTGTGCTCCGCGCAAACGCCATCGCCGGTGATGCCCAGGGCAACCGTGTAAAACGCGTGATCGCTTTTTGGCGAGCCGAGCATCAGCTTCTCCTTCTCCGACAGCGTCATGGTTCGAATGGTCTGCTGCTGCCGTGCGATTTTTATGCCGTAGTGCTCTTCCAGAACGCCGTAAAGGGAAAGCGTGCCGCTGAAATCAAATTCGTCGAGATCCGGGTAAAGCGACACGGGCAGGTAGGACGTCTCGATGGAGATCGGCGTTTCGTCGACATACCGGAGGCGCCGCAATTCATAAACCGGCGTCCCCAGAGAAAGGTTCAGCGTCTGGGAGATCTTGATGTTGGCCTCCGACACGTCGAACGATAAAACGTCGCTTCGCACGCGATACCCGCCGCTGCCCCAGCAACGGGTAAAGGAAATGCAGGAAATGGTGCTTTCCAAATACTTTGCGGGCGCAACGAACGTCCCCTTGCCACGAATCGTGTACAGGCGGTCTTCGTTGACCATCTGTGCGATGGCTTTTCGCAGGGCGACCCGATTGATGTCGAACGCTTCGCAGAGCCTGCGTTCGGACGGCAGCGGAGCGTGCGGAGCAAGGTGGTGTTCGTCGATATATTCTTCGATCAACTCCCGAACGTTTTCGCTGGCAAGCTGTGTATATTTGCTCATGATGCTTCCTCGGTTTCAGTCGGCGGCGACGTAAAATACGATCCGCTCGTCGCTGTTGTAAATCTTGGTAAATTCGACCACGCGCCCGGCGCTGTCCACCGAAAAGGACGAGAGCAAAAAGACGCAGGAGTTTTCATCCAGACGCAGCAGCTTTGCCTGGGGGTTCGTGACCTTGACAACTTCAAGCATCTGATGTTCCGATACGATCTGGATATCATGCGAGGCATAGACGTCGTGGAGCGAATACACCTTGAAATCATATTGCTCGATGCCGCGGACATACTGATACGGAACGGCGTTATATTCCACGGCCATGGGATACCCGTTCCCCAGCCGAAGGCGAACGCACTCGAACACATCGTCGTTTTCATCGATTTTTAAGAGTTTTGCATATTTATGACGCGCCTTTCGCAAGCCGCAGTGCAGGACTTCGTTCGTGACATGAACGCCCTTATTCTCAAGAAAGCTGCGAAATCCCTGAATTTTGTTCATGTCCATTGAAACTCTCGGGATTGTGACAAAGGTTCCTTTCCCCTGAATGCGGATCAGCAGGCCCTCTTCTTCGAGCAGCGCGAACGATTTGCGTACGGTCAAATGGCTGATGCCATATCTGTCCGCCATAGCGCGTTCGGAGGGAAGCGCGTCGCCCAGCACATATTCGCCGTCAGCAATCTTTTCACGTAGTAAATCCGCAAGTTGCTGATAGATCGGCTGATTAGCATTCATAGGAGTTCCCTTTCTACTATACCATGATGTAATTATACTCGAAAACGTTTGTTTGTCAAAAGCAGACAACCGTGAAAGAGCAGGCTTTTTTGGAAGGCGAGGGAGATTTCTTCTATCATTAAAGATAAACAGACAAAAAGCTATTGACGGATAAATAGACAAGTGGTATATTCAAATTGTTAATTCATATATGACATATGTGTGTTTACTATCGAACCGTGTCAAGCATTTCTCAAATGAAAAAGGAGTTACGAATGTCTTCTTCCATCGACGTAAAAGAATTGTGCAAATGGTGCAGCGTTCCGGCCGAACGGCTGGAAAACCATCCCGACTCGAAAATCGCGGTCAGGGTGTTTCAGGATAAAAACGAAGTTCCGGTCGTTGCCGGCAACATGATGGCCGACGAGGTGGTCGCGAACAATGCGAAGGGCCTTCCGACAAAATGGGTTCTGCCCTGCGGCCCTATGGGACAATACAAGATTTTTGCCGACCGCGTCAACAAAGAGCGCATCAGCCTGAAAAACGTTTATGTTTTTCATATGGACGATTTTCTCGACTGGCAGGGGCGCCCCTACCCCGAAGTTAACAACTATTTCAGCCTGAAGGCAAATATGCTCGCGGATTTTTATGGCACGATCGACGACGCGCTGAACGTTCCGCAAAACCAGCGGTTTTTCCCAAGCGTTTACGATATCGACGCACTGGACAAAAAAGTTGCGGGGCTTGGCGGTGTGGATACGGTGTATGCCGGGCTTGGATACAAGGGCCTCGTGGCGTTCTGCGAATGCCCGAACTCGCCCTATTACAGCGTAAGCGTCGAAGAATACGCCAAGTCGAAGACGCGCATCGTGCATCTCAACGAAGACACGCTGATTTCCCTGAGCGAGCGCGATATCGGCGGGTTTGTTCAAATCGTACCTCCAATGGCGATCACGATCGGCTTTCAGTCGATGCTTACGGCAAAGAAAACGGTTTTTATGGTAACTACGGGTAATTGGAAGAGGGCCGCGATTCGAATACTGATGTTTAGCGAACCTACGGTGGAGTACCCGGCGACGCTTTTCCCAAAATACGTACCGGAGGTCGAAGTGCTGACGGACACGAATACGGCGCAGCCGCCGCTGACCGAAGGAATCTTCTAAACGGGAGGATCAAATGGGCAGGATACCGGACATCATTGTTGTAAACGGGCACGGGTTGGGCGAATACTGCGACGTTAAGCAGATCCCGCAGCCCGGTGAAACCTGCATCGCCTATAATCGCCGCTTTGAAATGGACGCGGGCAAGGGCACAAACGTTGCCTGCGCAATCGGCCGGCTTGGAGGCGACGTGGCGTTTGTGGCCAAAAGCGGCCGGGACAAGTGCGGAGAACTGGGATATCAATGGATCACGGAATCCAACGTGGATCCCACTTACTACTGGATGGACCCGTCCATCGAATCCTGTCTCGGGCTTTGCTTTATAGCGGAAAACGGAGAGAATCTTCTGCTGGATTTTGACGACGATCTGTACTGCGTTCAGCCGGACGAGGTCGAACGCTGCGTGCGGAAAATGAAGGGCGCGCGTTACCTTTGCTCGGGGTTCGGTCAGGCTGTGGAATCGGGACTGACGGCGTGCAGAATCGGCAAAGAGCTCGGCATGTTTACGTTGCTGAACCCAAGCCCGTTGCGCGACGATCTGGTGCTGCCGGCAATGCCGTATGTGGACGTCCTGTGCGTCAATGAGACCGAATCTAAAAAGATGCTGGACCGGCCGCTTACGGAAGAAACGCCGTATCGCCAGCTGGCCGGGGAACTGCAAAAACGCTACCGGTGCGCCAACATCGTTATGACGCTGGGCGCAAACGGTTGCTGCGCCGCTGCGAAAGACGATTTCTGGCAGATACCCGGTGTTCCCGTAAAAATGGTGGACGAAACCGGCGCGGGCGATGGCTTCCTGGCCGCGATGACATATTGTCTCAGCCGTGGAAGGACGCTGAAGCAGGCTATGGAATGGGCGAACGTTTATTCCGCATATCTGGTTACCAAGTCCGGCTCCCTTGAATTTTATCCGTGGAGGGAGCAGATACCTGGGATTTTCGCAGACCTTCACAGAGAAGACGCGTTATTTGAGCAATAATTATTCATTTGGAGGCAATGATGGCTAAATTTTTCCGCGGTATTATTTCCGAACCTATGATTTCTTACAACGAAGACCAGACGATCGATTTTGAAACGACGGAAGAAATCTTCAAAAACCTGGCGCAGCGCGGCGCGGGCGGGTTATTTGTGAACGGGTTCGGCGACGAATGTTACTCGCTTTCCCTGCAGGAACGGCTGGAGGTTATCAAGTGCGCGCAGAGGGCCGTGAAAGGAACGGACTGCATCGTGGTCGGCGTCGTGCTCACAACCTGCCTTCGCGACGCGAAATGGCTTATTCGGGAGTATCAAAAACTCAACGTCGATGCATTGTCGATCTCGCCGCCCCCGTTTTATGCGCTGACCGACGAGGCGATGTATCGCTACCTTTCCGAGGAACTGGCGATGACGGAACTGCCCGTGATGATTTTCAACTGCCGTGAGATGAACGAGCTTGTTCCGCCGGACATGCTCGGGAAGCTGGCGCATCGGTTCCCCAATCTCAAAGGGTATAAGGACGCGACGCGAAACCCCGTCCACCTTACGCTCTGCATGGATGCCCTGGACGACCGAAAAGAAGACTTTTGCATCATATCCGGCTGCGACGCAACGTTTTACATGCATTTATGCCTGGGAGCGAGCGCAACGGTCAGCTTCATGAGCGTTCCGTTTTTCGACCAGATGAAGGCGATTTACGACTATTTTAACGCCGGTGATTTGGAAAAGGCCTGGCAGGCGCAGCGCGTCGTTCTAAAGCTCCGCAGTTTTATGCAGCAATACCCGGATTCCGCGGCATACATCTACGGAATGAAATACACGGCCGGAATCCCGGTGAAGGGAACGAGGCATCCGCAGGAAATGCTGGCCATCCCGGAGGAAGGGAAACAGGCGTTCAGCGAACTGGTAAAAGAACTCGGGATTCAGCCGCTCCGGTGAAAGGAGACGTAAGATGAGCCATATTCCGAAAGTTGTTGTTGTAAACGGGAACGGTATCGGCCAGTACTGCGACGTCGTGCGGATTCCGCGAAAAGGCGAAACCGCGATACCGCACAATCTGCGCTACGAACAGGATTCCGGAAAGGGCGTCAACTGCGCCATCGTGATCGGCCGTCTGGGAGGAGACGTTTCCTACATCGGAAAAGTCGGCAACGACGATGGCGGACTGCTGAATGAAAAATGGCTGAAAGAGGCCGACGTACATTTGGATCATTTCTGGTTACAGGACGGCATTAAAACAAGTCTGGGGCTGATTCTTTTAGCCGAGAACGGGGAAAACCTGATCTTCAATTTTGATTCTCCGGGCAGCGATATCACGCTGGAAGAAGCCCAAACGCATTTGAAGCAGCTCCGGGGAGCGGAACACCTGATTACCGGATTTGAAATACCTGTCGATGTGGCGCTTGGGTGTGCGCGCCTTGGGAAAGAGATGGGGATGCGGGTGTATCTGAACCCGAGCCCGATCGAGTACGATACATGCCTGCCGGAAATGCCATATGTGGACGTGCTGTGCGTAAACGAGGTGGAAGCACTCATATTGCTGGACCGGGTCGGCCAGAGCGTTGGCGACTGGATCGCCGTTGCGCGCGCGCTTGTCGAGAAGTACGGCGTGGCATCCGCCGTTATCACGCTCGGCGGAAAAGGCGCCTGCGCATGGAGCTGCGAAGGCGGGTGGAAAATACCGGGTTATAAAGTCCGGCTGCGCGACGAGTCCGGGGCGGGCGACGCGTTCCTTGCCGTCACCGTGCAGAATCTGGTATGGGGCAAAACCCTTCGCGAGGCGATGGAGTACGCGAATAAATATTGCGCCTGGCTGGTTGAAAAACCGGGTTCGATCGCCAGCTATATGAAACTCGAAGAGATGGATACGGTTCTTAAGCGCTTTCAATAAACGCTATTTGTGTTCGAGAAGATAATCTATTTGGAGGTTGCCATGAAAATTTCATTTTTTACCGCAAGCATGCATCGGTATCCGCTGGAAAAATCATTTGAGGTCGCCGCGAGGTTCGGATACGACGGCATCGAGATCTGGGGCGGCCGTCCGCACGCACTGGTATCCGATATGCGCGAGGAAGATATTAAAAAAATCAACGCGCTGTCCGAACGATACCATCTGCCGGTCGTTTGCTTCGAACCCGAGATGGAGAACCTGCTCTGGCGTGACCAGCGCTGGATCGACGAAAGCATCGAATACTTCAAGCGGTGCCTCGACCTGTGCAAAGAGATCCATTGCCCGTATATGGTCATGGCGGCGCTGCAGGCGTCCTATGGCTATTCGACGGACGAGGATTGGACGCTCTTTATAAAAAACATGAAAATTCTGACGGATTACTCCGAAAAAATCGACGGGCCGGTTATGCTGCTTGAAACCGTCACGCCTTGGGAAGGCAATATTCTGATCCGTTCCGACGATGTGGTCCGCGCAATGCGGGAGCTTGATTCGCCGAAAGCGAAGGCGATGCTCGATTTGGCCGCCCCGCTGACGGTCGGGGAGCCCGCCTCGGAATATTTTGAAAAACTCGGCTCGGATCTGGTTCATATGCACCTTGTGGACTGCGTAAAAGATAAAGAAGATCATTTGATCGCCGGCGACGGCGAGCTGCCCTTCGAGGAAGTGCTGATGATGCTGGACCAGTACGGGTATAACGGCTATTGCTCCATTGAATTGTTTGACGAGTACAGAACCGACCCGATTCTTTTCAATCAGCGGGCAATACGAAAAATTCGTGAAGCGCTGCAAAACGCCGGGCTGAAGCAGGGCTGAGCGTAAAGCCGGGCAATTGTAGAACGCCGGTACGTGTGGGATACGACCCCGCCAAAGAAGACGGAGGGAGGAAAAGAGGACGGATAAAACAAGAGACGGAACGAAAAACCGGCAATATGAAAAATCAGGAGGAAAGGAAGTCGAGTATGGGAATTAGAACAAAAAGGACTAAGTCCTGGGTCAAGAATATTCTGGGATATTGTATCGTACTGCTGTGCTTTATCGGAGTAGCGCTGTTTGCGCCGCAACTGGAAGAAGACGCGAGCTATGGCATTTGGACGATGCTGCCGCCAATCTGCATCTTTGCGTTCATTCTGCTGACGAAGAAGATTCTGGAAGGATTTTTCTGGACAAGCCTGCTTGCGGTGTTTATGCGCTTTCGCTGGAACATTCTGCAGGGGTTTATCGACCAGATATTTGAGAACGTTACGAACTGGGACAACTGGTGGGTCATCTACCTGTTCCTGCTGGGCGGCGCGATTACGTATCTGTTCAAAATCAGTGGAGCGGGGACGTTCTTTGCGCGCTGGATTGCAAAACGGATCAAGAGCAAAAAGGCCGCGCTGTTCATAACGAGCCTTCTGGGCTGGCCGCTGTGCGTGGACGATTATATGAGCGGGCTGGTTCTGGGCAACGTAATGTCGCCGCTGCTGGACGAGTACGGGGTGCCGCGCGAAATGACGGCGTATGTCATTCGTGCATCGGTCACCGCACCCGCCTGCCTGCTGCCGATCGGCTGCTGGGGCATCTATGTCGGCGCGGTTTTCGACATGTGGGACCTGAACATCGTTGAAGGATATGCGACGGGCTTCGGGTACTATCTGGCGAAGGTGCTGCCGTGGCTGTTCTTCCCGTTTGCGGTAATGCTGGTCTGCTGGCTTGTGATCTTCGGCGTCATTCCGATGTTCGGGAAGATGAAGCGGGCCTATCAGCGCGTCGCCGACGGCGGCTCCGTGTATCCGCCCAAGGAAATCCATGTGGTCGAAGGCGAGGTTGCCGAGGAAGAAGAACATGAAGAAGCCCCCGAGCCGCGTAAAAGAGTCAACCTGTCTCATTTTATCATCCCGATCGTCGCGATCTTTACGTTTGGCTATATCTTTGAATGGGATATGGCGTACGGCATCAGCTGGGGCTTGCTGGTGAGCTTCCTGTACTATTGCATCACCGGTGTGTTTACCACGGACGATGCGAAGAACGTGGTGACGGACGGCTTTGGCTATATGAGCCAGATGTGTATCATGATGGGTCTTGGGCTGGTGCTTTGCAACAACCTCGACGCAATGGGATTTGTCGATTTCGTCGTCAGCGCCGTTGAAGGCTTTGTCACGCCGGCCTTGCTGCCGTTTTTGATCTTCTTCGCGTTTTCATGCACGGAGATTCTGGTCACCTTCAACTACACGCTGTATTTGATCGCCATGCCGATCGTAGTGGCGCTGGCACAGGGTTGCGGCGCGAACGTTGGCATGTGCATCGGAGCGCTTGTCTCCACCGGCGTGTTCGGCTACTGCCTGGCGTTCTCTTCGGACGGCGGGATGATCGCCTGCGGCGCATGCGGAAATATCGACATCTACGAACAGAACACGTCGCAATACGTGTATATGTTGATCGCGTGGGCTTTGGCGGCCGTTGCATATCTGGCACTCGGCTTCATCTTCTGACGATGCGGGCCCAATAGAGTACCGGAGGTTACGGGGGATCGCCATGAAGCAGTTGCTTGTATGGCGGTCCCTCATGAAATGTTGAAGGGAGTACGGCGGATGGCCAATAAATATTATATGGGTATCGATATCGGCACCCATGAGTCAAAAGGCGTTTTGATCGACGATGATTGCCGTATCGTCTGCTGCGAGGTGGCGTCCCACGGCGTGGAAAATCCGAAGCCAAATTATTACGAGCATGACGCAGATCAGGTTTGGTGGGGGGATTTTTGCAAAATTTCGAAAGCATTGATAAAAACATCGGGCGTTCAGGCGAAAGATATCGCTGCGGTGGGGTGCAGCGCACTGAGCGCCGACGTCGTTCCGGTTGATCAAAACTGCGTTCCGCTTCGCAAAGCGATCCTGTATGGAATCGACGCGCGCGCCATGGCCGAGATGGATGATCTGACGGCGTACTACGGGCCGGAGCGTATGCGGCAATTGTTCGGCGGCCGGCCGTTATGCTCCTCGGATTGCATGCCGAAGATACTCTGGATCAAAAACAACGAGCCTGAAATTCACAAAAAGGCATATAAATTCCTCACGGCGTCTTCGTTTCTTACGGCGAAACTAACGGGGAAATACGTGATCGACCGCTATCTGGCCGTTTCTTCATTCGGCCCGTGCTATCGGAGCGACCTTTCAATCGACGCCGCCCTGACGGAGGAGCTGTATTGCCGCGCCGATCAGCTGGCGGAAGGAAGGGAGACGAGCGAGGTCGTTGGAAGCGTAACGCGGAAGGCGGCCGACGAAACCGGGCTGGCGGCAGGTACGCCGGTCGTGACGGGAACGGACGATTCCGGCGCGGAAGCAATCAGCACGGGCGTCCTTCAGCCCGGCGACCTGATGATCCAGCTGGGATCGACCTGTTACATCATTTATTGCAGCGACCGGATGGTCTACGACGAACGGATCTGGTCGGAGGATTATCTCATTCCCGGCACGTACTGTCAGGACGGCGGAACCAATACGGCCGGCGCGCTGACGGAATGGGTCAGGGACAATGTGTTTCCGGATTTTTCCGCAGACGAGGCGCAAGGCGGCAAAAACGCTTTTGCGCGCATGGCTGCGCTTGCGGACGGCGTCCGCCCCGGCTCGGACGGGCTCGTCGTGCTGCCGTATTTTGCAGGGGAACGCACGCCGATCAACGATCCGATGGCCTGCGGCGTATACTTCGGGTTACTGCAAAACCATACGCGCAGTCATCTGTACCGGGCGGCGCTCGAGGGAGTCGCTTATTCCGTTGCGCAGCATGTCGATATCCTGGAAGAGAACGGCATGAAGATCAAAAACTTCATGTGCGTCGGCGGAGGCGCGCAGAACCGCCAGTGGCTGCAGATCATCGCCGACGTCACGGGGCATACGGTCAGGACGGCGAAAGTCACCATAGGTTCTTCCTACGGGGACGCCATGATCGCCGCGATCGGAGCCGGAAGATTCCGGGACTATTCGGAACTGGCCGGGTATATCGAAAGCGGGCGGGTGTTCGCGCCGAATATGGATAACCACAGCCTGTATCAGTCCTACAAGTCGCTGTATGCGCGGCTGTATCAGGCAACAAAGCCGTTGATGCACGAGCTGGCCGAGATCTCCGGACGAAAGATAACGGAGTAGCGGGCGTTATGCGGAAGAACCTGATCTTTTTCGATATAGACGGAACCATATGCTTATACGGACGCAGCCCCGGACCGGACGTATACGAAGCGTTCCGTTTGCTGAAAGCCAAAGGGAACGTACCGTTTCTGTGTACCGGCAGGGGTCAGGCGGACATCCATACGAGCATTCGGAACCTTGGCTTTGAGGGGATCATAAGCGGGATGGGCGCGGATATCCGGATCGGCGGGAAACTGGTCCGGCACAGATACCTTTCGCGGGATTTTCTGGCCGAGACTGCTTCGACGTTGATTGAGAACGATATTGCGGCCATGCTGGTTGGGCAATGGGACGTTCTGCGCACGGAACGCATGGACCCGACCCCGCTTGAAACAAGAGTGCTCCATAGTGCCGCGGATATCTTTCAGGGGAACAGTTTTCCGCATATTTCGTCAATCGACCTGGAATACGGGCGCATTGACGAACTGGAGCCATGCATGCCTGCCATACTGAAGCACTCCGCTTTAGTAGAATATACTCCGCAATCCGGACAGACCCGACTGCTGGGCGTGAGCAAATCGAACGCCATTCGCCATGTCCGTGCGTTGCCGCAATACCGCGAACTGCGGGCGTATGCGATCGGGGACAGTCAGAACGACATCGATATGCTGCAGCTTGCCGACGTGGGGATAGCGATGGGGAACGCGCCCGCCGAGGTGTTGCAGATTGCGGATTATGTGACCGATACGCTGGAAAACCACGGCTTGTTCAACGCGCTGGCACATTTCGATCTGATTTGAATTCAAAATTTGGATTTTCAGGATAACAGCGTAAAAAACGATAAGAAAAGCATTTTTCTCAACGGAAACGAAGCGAATGCGTTGAGATATGGAAGGGAAGGAGCATTGATAGGAACAGAGATGGAGTATAAGCTGGATCAAAGCAAGGCGCCGTTATTCGAGGCGTATAAGGCATATGCGACGTCCGGGGTCACGCCGTTTCACGTTCCAGGGCATAAAATGGGCCGGGGAGCGGACCCCGAGATGCTGGATATCCTGGGTCGTACGATGTTCATGTTTGATAATACTTCGCTGCCGCAAACGGACAATCTGCAGCATCCGTGCGGCCCGGTCAGGCAGGCGCAGGAACTTGCCGCCGAGCTTTATGGCGCGCAGGCAACGTTCTTTTCGGTCAACGGTACGTCCGGCGCCGTCATGGCGATGATCTTAAGCGCGCTGAAGCGCGGCGAAAAAATCATCATTCCACGCAACGTCCACAAATCGGTTACGGCCGGAATCATACTGGCCGGTGCGACGCCGGTTTACGTACAGCCGGTGATCGATGAAAAGCTGGGGATCGCACATTGCGTTACGCCGGAATCCGTCATGGAATCGCTGCGCATGCATCCGGATGCAAAGGCTGTTTTGATCACAAGCCCGACCTATTACGGCGTTGCTTCCGATACACGGGAGATATCGAAAATTGCGCACAGCTTCCATGTTCCGCTGCTGGTGGACGAAGCGCACGGCGCGCACCTTCGGTTTTGTCCGGACGACCTGCCGGAGGATGCAGTCGCGCAGGGCGCGGACCTGGTCAGCCAGAGTTCGCACAAAACGATCGGCTCGCTTACGCAGTCGTCCATGCTGCACGTAAACAGCAGCCTGATTCCTGTGGAAAGGGTCGCCTCCGTACTGAACCTGCTGCATACCACGTCGCCGTCTTTCCTGCTGCTCGGGTCGCTGGACTGCGCGCGCAGGAACATGGCGCTGAACGGAAAGAGGCTATGGGCGGACACGCTGGAACTATACCGCGAGGCAAGAACGGAAATCAACAAAATCGACGGGCTGCATTCGTTCGGCGAGGAGGACCTTCCGGGGAAGAGAAAGCGGTGCTTTGACCCGACAAAACTCACAATATGCTGCCGTGGACTGGGAATGACCGGTCACGAACTGGAGGCGACGCTTTATGAGGAATACGGTATACAGGTGGAGTTCTCAAATTGCAATCATGTTCTGCTCGTCGGCAGTCACGGCGACAGCGCGGAGGGGATTCAGCGGCTGATTCATGCGCTGCGGGGAATTGCATCCGAAAGGGGCGTACGGCATTACGAGGCAAAGAAAGTCGAGGTGCCGGATATCCCCCGAAGCGCCGTAACCCTTGGCAGCGCTTTTTTCAGCGGCAAGCGCACGATTCCGTTTCAGCAAAGCGAAGGAGCCGTTTCGGCAGAATTCGTTATTTCGTATCCGCCGGGGATCCCGATACTTTGCCCCGGGGAGGTGATCACGCGGCAGATTATCGATTATTGCAGCCGGCTGCTCGAAGCCGGCGTGACGCTGACCGGCATGGAGTCCTGCAACCTTGAAACGATCCGGGTCGTCTCCGCCGATGCGGAGCCGAGCTTTGAGCGCAACCCGAGAACGAACGATACGACTGCGACTCCATATTACGACTATGCTTATCAATGAACAGAATTCATAAGAAAACGCATAACCGTCCCTGCCTGCAATTCGAGGCGGGGACAGTTGCTGTTTTGCGCGCCGGGCGTTTTCAAATCTGGCAGCTTACGGCATGCTCATTCGTCGCTGCTTTCAGAAAAATATGCTTTCAGCCGGGTTTCCTTTTCGTCCTGCAGCGAGGCCATCCGCTTTTTGTCCAGCGGATACCAGAACCATAGCGAAACAAACATCAGAAGGTAGAGGATCGCCGGGATCAGCACTGCGAGGCCGTACATGCCGTTGCTGGTCGCCGCCGTTTGCACGCCGGAAAGTTCGTTGTAGCCGATCCAGATCAGCGCGGCGTTCGCCAGAATGCCCGCTACGGTCTGCCCGAGTTTTCTGGTAAAGGAATAAAACGCGTAAGCCGTCGCGTCCTCGCGTTTGCCGCTGCGGATTTCGTGCTCGTCTATCACGTCCGTCGCCAGCGCCCAAACCTGCAGGAAAAAGAAGGTACTGCCAATGCCGGAGAGGAAACATGCGCCGAGGAATACGTAAGGATTCGTTGTGTGCAGCACGTACAGCACGAGGTTGACCGCGCCCGAGAGGAGCATTCCCAGCGCACAGAGCTCTTTACGCCCGATTTTTGCCGCCAGTTTACCCGTGACGAACATTAGCCCGGCAACCGGCAAATACTGACCCACCAGCACCAGCGAATAGAGCCCCGGCGTGCGGAAATAGTTCTTAAACAGATAGACATAATAACTCTGCGTAAACATCTGCGCGGCGAGCAGCAGCATGGACGCAACGCACAGGGAAACAAACGATCGGGAGCGAAACAGGCTTTTGATGACGCGCCAGGTTTCGCCCTTTTCCTTCGCCGCCGGCGGCGGCGCGGGCACGCGTTCCTTCGAAAGCCTGTAGCAGAGGAAATAGGCGACGAGGCAAAGGACGGCGGTGATGCAAACGCCGGTCAGGAGCATGTCGTAATCCAGTTCTTTTGCAGTGGAGCCGTCCGCCGCCGTGACCGTAATGTAGCAGAGGCTGGCGATTAAAATAGACGGGACATTGCCAAAGATCGACCCGACCGAACGGAAGACCGAGAGCACGCCGCGTTCCTTTTCGCTGGTTGTGATGACCGACGCCATGGAACCATATGGAATATTCGTGCCCGTGTAAAGCATGCCGAAAAGGACGTAAGTTACGCAGGCGTATGCAAAATAGCCGCGCGTCGTAAGGCCGGGTATTTTAATGAACATCAGGATTGCGGATACGGCCAGCGGCAGCGCAAGGCGGATCAGCCACGGCCGGTACCGTCCCTGCTTGCCGACGGGTCGGGTGTCGACGATGCGTCCCCAAATCGGGTCGTTGATCGCGTCCCAGACGCGCGCGGCAGTGAAAAGTATCATGATAAGGCTTGGCGCAATATGCAGAATGTCCGTATAATACACCTGCAAAAGTGTCGTCACAAGGGAAAACACAAACAGGTTGCCTGCGTCCCCGAGCGCATATCCGATCTTGTCCCGAAACCGGATTCCGCTCGTACGCGAGATGTACGACCGAGCTTGTTCCATATGCCGTCCCTCCTCAACCGATTGGATTTTCTAATGACGGAATCGTGCGATTCCGAACTGGCTTATAAATTTTTTCGGTGATCGACAGTTATCGGCTCGAACCGATTGGATGACGCAGGTTGCAATTCGAAAAAGTACTGATATAATAGATTTGATTAACGATTTTAATTATTCATTCGGCGTATTATACCGCAATTTGTCGATGTGTGCAATCCGTTTCATCGAAAAACGCACCAATATCAAGAATACCTTACAATTGGAGGACGCTTTCCGTGGAAGTTTTACAATCCGGCGATACAATTTCGCTGACCTTCGGGGGCCGGGTCCTTCCGCTGCATACGGCCGAACGGCCGTTTGCAAGCGCCGTGACCGAAACGCTCCGTTACGCCGGCAGTCACGGCGCCTTCACCGTGCGCCGGAAGAACGTCCGTCGGGTCCCTTTAAAGGACGTATGCGTTCTTCGCTCTCCCGGTTCCCTGTGCCTGACTTTTTCCGGCGGCGGCATCGCTCTAAAAGCGGAACTGGAGGAGGCCGGGCAGGTTCTGACGTTTCGTTTTACGCAGACGGAGGGCGCGCCGTGCGGGTTTTCGTTTTCCCTGCCCTCGGCGCCGGACGAAGGCGTTTTCGGCGGCGGGGAGCAGTTCCGGCAGCTGAACCTGAAAGGCGAGCGCGTAACGAACTTCGTGTCCGAGCACATCAAGGCTTCCGCCGTCGTGCACAAGCTGCTTGTGCCGAAGCGCCTCTACCGGCCGAAGCCCCAGAGAAAGATCGGCTCCTACGCGCCGATGTCGACCTTCGTTTTCAGCTCGCACTCGGCGGTCCGTTTCGATACGGACGGCTATGGCGAACAGGATTTTTCGTCCCCGTATGCGTCCCGGTTTTATTATGCATCCTGCCCGCGCTCGATGACGATGGTTTTTGCGGACAGTTTTTCCGAAATCGGCCGCGCGCTGGCAAAGGATATCCCGAACCGGCAGTATCTGCCCGAATGGTGCGGCGCGGGCATGATCCTCGGCGTGCAGGGCGGATTCGCCCGCGTGATGAAGACCGCGTTTCGCTTGCAGGATGCGGGCGCGGCAATTTCCGCCGTGTGGTGCCAGGACTGGTCCGGCGAAAAGATCACCGCCATGGGCAAGCAGGTTAACTGGAACTGGGAAGCGGACGCGGGCCTTTATCCAGCGTTTTCGGAAAACATTCAAAAGCTCCGTGCGCGCGGCATTCGCTTTCTTGCGTACATCAACCCGTATCTTGTACGCGGTGGACCGCTTTATGAGGAATGCAGGGCGCGCGGCTATCTGGTCCGTACGTACGGCGGCCGGATTTCACACGTGAAGTCCACAACGTTCGAGGCGGGGCAGATCGACCTGACGAATCCCGACGCGGCGGCTTTCTTTCGGGAAAAGCTGATATGGGAGAACATGCTTGATCTTGGCGTGGACGGCTATATGGCGGACTTCGGCGAATACCTGCCGATGGACTGCGTGCTCCATGGCGGCGACTCGGCGGACTATCATAACCTCTGGCCGGTGCTCTGGGCAAAGCTCAACCGCGAAGCGATTGAAGCCCACCCGCGGCATGACGAACTGTTTTTCTTTACGCGCTCTGCGTACAACGGCGCGCAGCGGTATGCGCCGATCATGTGGAACGGCGACCAGCACACGGACTGGACGGTGGATTAC
>CAYUUB010000004.1:0-27957 GCA_964447725.1 uncultured Oscillospiraceae bacterium | reverse complement strand
CGTGTTTGCCGGCCTTCACAAATTCTTCGGCAATCCCACAATGGGAATAACTCGGCGTACATATGGAGGCGATTGAAAAATCTTCTTTCTGAATGGCTTCCTGCAGCGACGCATAATAGCTGCAGCCGTATTTTGCAGCATATTCCCTGCCGACCTTTTCGTTTTTATCAATAACCGCCGCAAGCTCCGCGTTTTCAAGCTCGCTGATTACCCTGGCATGAACGTCGCCCACATGCCCGGAACCGACCAGAACAAATCTATGCAATGTTTTCATTTAAAAACACCTCCCAAGTTATCTACTTTCAAAATTGAACCGGCGTCGGTCGGCGCGGCCGCCGACCGAAAAATTATCTGAGCGCAGACAGTTTTACTTGACTCGCCCGGGATCTGAACAGCAAGGTTCGGAATCTCTGCCACAGGCGTCACTTTATTGTAAACTTTATTTTTGTATGAACAAAAGTCAGCAAAATAAATAATCCCGGGAATTTAATAAAGCTTGGGGGATTCCATTACTTTTTCCATCACCAATAAAGCGCAGCCCTTCAGGATGCGGTCCTTGTCTCGCTCAAACACGACCAATTCCTTCCATATAAAATGCTTTGAAGATATCTCGGCCAGATTTTTATACAGCAGTCTTTCAATCAGTTTGTCCGATTTGCAGATCGCATTGGTGATTACCAGTTTACTGGGATTGAAGAGCATCAGCAAATCGACAATAACGATCGCAAGGTATTGGCAGGCTTTGTCCAGCACCTCGAGACACAGAGCATCACCCTTTTCGGCGGCATCCGCAATGATATCCCCCGTCAGCTTTTTGTAGTCCCCGTCAATGACGTCGCAAACCGCGCTGGACCGGCCATTTGACAATTCCTGTGCCAGGCTTCTCACGATTGCCGATTCGGAAGCCAGTTGCTCCAGGCACCCCCTGCTCCCGCAGGAGCATATCGGCCCATCTTTTTCCAGGATCATATGGCCGACTTCACCCGAGATGCTGTTGCCCTTTCCATAATGGATCTTTCCGTCGATGATTATGCCCGCACCGATACTCGAACCAACGTACATGTAAATTATGTCGCAGTCAGAAAAAGAGCTGTCCAGCAACTTGCCTGCCAGAGCGCCGCAATGCACGCGCTCTTCGAGAAACACAGGATATTTTAAATGGGATTTTAAAAGATCTTTAAGAGGAACATCCTGAAAGTCAAATACATTGGAATATTTAACTACTCCGCTTTCATGAATGACGTTGCCCGACATCCCCACGCCGATCCCCATGATTTTGTCGCTTTTTTGCTCGGCGATGACATCCGTCAGAAAACCGACTAGAAAGTTAACGAAATCGGCCGGGTTCGGGCACTTCCGTTTATATTCGTTAAGCTTCTCCCCCACAAAATTAAAAACCCCGATCTTTACGCGCTCTTTGGTGATATCGACACCGATAATTGCCCCCGCATCTTTTTTAATACTGTAAAGGATAGGTTTCCGCCCGCCGCTGGATTCCCCCACGCCCGTACATTCCATAAGCCCCAAATCCAAAATTTCCGCAACGATGCGCAAAACGGTCGGAGGACTGAGGTTGAGTTTTTTTGAGATTTCGATACGTGAAATAAGAGGATGATCCCTTACCAGTTGCAATACGCTGCTGATATTCTCGTCCTTGACCATTTTATTGTTCCGAATTGTATTAGTGTTTTTGGCCGTCATCATTTCACCTATATTTTATACTTTATTAAAGTATTTAAACAAGTGCATTTTAATATTTATTTTGCCAATTGTCAAGATGTTCCTCGCAAAAATGCTGTCCGTTGCCAAATGATCTGTTACATATTGACCTTATTGAAGTCCGCCCAAGCGTCCAATGCCTGGAAGATGAACTCGGGGTGATTTTTACATCGTATGTCTCCCGGATGCTTAAACAATATTTCAATATCAATCTGCCGGAGTATCTGATAAATGGGTTTCAGCCCGAATAGTTCATTCCCCGGGTATCCCCGTCTTCCGCCGAATGTAATCCGATACCTGAGTATAGTTTTCCGGCGTGCAAAAAACTGCAATCCTCTCCGTGCAGCCGCCTCGGACAAGGATCGTGCGTCTTTTAGCGTCATATTCTACTTTACGGACATTCTTCCACCTGAGCCGCACAACCTGCCTTGATTGTGCGATCATCCCCGTTCCCATGGCTGCGGGCCTGCCGGATATTGCACCCAGGGCGATCAGCAACCCGTTGAGAACACGGTTTCGCTTCGCCTGCTTTTCTTGCGTATAGTTGACTATCCCGGTTTCATCCACGATGAAGCCGGGCGCGTATTTACCGCCATAGACGACCATAATCAGCACGTAAGTCAATATGAACAATGCGGCGAGGAGCCAGAGCGCATATTTGGCGTCCGTGCCCGCAATGTCGCCTTTGGCTAAGATGACGATTGCGGCAACCAGGATGCCAAACGGTATGCCGACCGCAAGCCCGATCCCTCTCATGATATAATGGTTCCGAAATATCGGAACATAGATTTCCCATTGCAGTTTGTTCGTATCCATGCAATCCGCTATCCTTTATTACTGTCCTTCTTGTTCGCCGTCCCGGTAAAAAACGTTTCCCTCGTCAAGCCCGGAAAGCGTTTCTTTCTTCTGTGCCGCCTCCCGGGTTATTGCGCGTTCAACGCGTACAGTTCCTCGGGCGTTTTGCCGAAAAGCTGCATGAAGCAATTCATGAAATATCGATAATACTCCCCCGAAAAGTCGTCGAACGTCTGCCCGGTTTCGCCCGTGATCGCCGCTTCCACATCCGCCTGCGACCATCCTTCGCCCGGCGCCGCACTGCCGCTCGCATCATAGGCGATCACAAAGTCGGTGTCCGGAAACTGGAACCATATTTCGGCGGAACGGCTGTCCGGGAAAAAGGCAAACGAAATGCCGTCCACGTCCATACACACCATATTTTCCTTGTTGCCCCACGCTGTCTTATACACCGCGATGTAGACATCCTTCGCATCTTCGGTCACGGTCCTATATCCATAGTGACCTTCGTCGATATGATCTTCAAACCCCAGTCCGACCAGCGATTCCGGATCTGCACTCTCCGTTTCATCAACCGATTCTCCTGCCGAACCATCGGTCGGTTCGCCGGACGTCTCTTCCGTGCCTTCGCTTCCCGCCGACGCCAATGCCAGATGTTGCGTCAGTTCGATCACCCGTATGCCGTCGTACAATATCACATTGCAGGATATCCCGCCGATCTTGAAATAGAGGTAAGCGTTCCCCGAGTTCTCGTTGACGCTTATTCCCGCTTCATCGCCGTCCGATCCCGACGCCTGTATCTGCGCAACCATCTGCCGGTAGTATTCGGCATAGTTATCGTAATCGTCGGTCAGGCCGACGGCATAGGCGATGTCCAGATTATCGGCGCTCATATCGGCCGTTACGCTCTTTTGAATAATCATATTGTCCATCAGGGCCTGCATCATTGCCGCATCCCCAAACAGATCGGCGTCGAAGTTGTCGCTAAAAAAGGGTTCGTACCGGCTGAAATCCGATTCGCCCAAAACAACGATATCGATCCAATACCGTCCATCTTCAAAGAGGGCCTCCATATGCGCCGTGTCGCCGGTGGCGTTGAGCACGCCTTCCACGTCGACATTTTGATTCTCGGAAAGCCATTCCGTCAACGCCGCCCGGTTTTCTTCATCCAGGTTGAGTATACTTAAGATTTCCGCCCCGATTTCGTCGGGCTCGGCGGGCTGGCTGTATGTCAGCTCGTAGTGATTGTATCCGCCGACCGTGACGGTGTATTCTGCATCCTGGAACTTCTCGGCGTCCAGAAAGCTGAAGTAGCCATATCCTTCGGACAGCAGGGTTTCGGCATCGTAAACCATGGCGGGTTCGGCTGTCGGTGCTGCCGTGGGGTCCGCTGTCGTTTCCGGAGCAACGCTGCTCTGCGGCGTGCTTTCGGCCGCGTCGGTGCATCCGGCCAGGACGGCGACGCCGCAAGCCAATATAACAATCAGAATCTGTCTGCAGATTTTCATATCGCGCCCCCTTAGTTCACTTCGGCCGCAAAGAGCTCGCCGGCGGTCATGCCAAAGGTTCTGCTGAGATAGTCGTCGAATTCCCGCCTCAGAACCTCGGCGGTTTCCGCCACGCCCATACCGGTGACGGATGGAATACTGTCCAGCGCCCAGACATAATCCCTATACGGATTGGTTCCCTTCACCCGTCCGTCCTTTTCAACGATCATATCGGCAGCGACGCTGCCGTCTTCGGACTGCGTCCAGATTTTATAGCTCTGCGTATCGACATCATATTTAATACTGAGATCGTAACCGGGATGGTTTTCCCATCTGACGGATATCCGGTCTTTCTCTGCACCCAGCGCGGTTTTGGATATTTGGACCTGCGCTGTTTCATCCTGAAAATCCATTGTACCCGATTCCTCGTCGATGCTGAATCCAAGCGCCGTCAGGCTGCCCGGGTGGAACTCCGGCTCCAGGTATTCGCTTAAGTAAGCGTCCAGCGCATCTGCAGACTGTGAGATAATGACGGTCTGCCCGGCATCGGACAGCATGATCTCGCAGTCCAGTTTGTTCTGGGAAAACGTAATTTCGGTGTCCCCGTCTTTCTTCGCCACTTCCGGCTGGGTAAACGTGTCAGTACCGACCGCATCGAGAAAAACGTTTGACGTATAGGCCTGTCGGTAGGCTTCCATATTATCGCCGACGGCAAAGGCAATCTTGGAATACATAAAATTGTCGAAAATCAGAATGGACAGCGTCCGGTCGGCCACGAAACCGCTGGTGAAAAGCGCCTGCGTCTCCGCATCGCTGAAGATGCTTCGGTTGATGTTCAGGTCGATGAACGCACCGATACCCGCGCCGTTTTCGGCGGTCTGCAGCGACAAAGCGTCGCTGTTCCCGTCGGCGTACATCTGCGCAGTCGCCTGTATGCCGATGGACGGTATCCGCACACTGAACGAGACGGTTTCGCCATTTTCTATCTGCTTTTTGACCGCTTCCGCGTCGACGTTTTCCAGCTGAAACACCTCGGCAATATTCCTGGCGAAGCCCAGCGTGCTGTCTTCCACAATGTATTTCAGCCGATAGGTCGTGCCGCCCGTGTCATCTGCGTCCATATCTATGCGGCACAGCAGATATCGATCGTCCAGTTCGGTCATCCCGTAAAACGGATTACAGCCTTGAGCCAGAGCGCCGGCTGTCACTCGGCTTGCGGCATCGTCGGAGGATTCTGTTTCGGCTGGAACCGCGCTGGCGGAAGGGCCGGCCGATGGCGATGGCGAATCTGTCGCGGCGGCAGTTTCGCTCGCGACGATCTCGCTCGCGGCGGCAGTTTCGCTCGCGGCGGCCTGCTCGGCCTTGATCTCCTCGGCCCGCTGGAGAATTTCCTCATCGGTCATTCCCCGGGCGCACGCGGATGCGGACAGTGCCCAAAAAACCGCGCAAAGGATCAGTAGCGTTTTTCTCATGATTGCCTCCCGAAACGAATCCAACTGAATTGAAAACAAAAACAGCAGTATACACTATCCCCAAAATCGTAACGTTAAAATATCAAAACTGTCAATAACATAGTACGATTTTTTTTCACATTTTCCAGCATTCCCGTCGCCTGCCCGATCGCGTATGATACGCTTGTCGGCAGCGGCGGACGCGCATGCCCCGCGCTTCATCCCCGGTAAAGATTCAAGCCTGCAAATAAGATCGACCCGCTAAATGCAGCGAACCCTGAAAAAACGGACGTTGAAAAAAAACTCCTCCTGTTGTTGTCATAAAAACTGCATTTTCGGATTCCGCTGTAGTATAATACAAAAGCATACGATTGCCTTTGGCGGGAAAACCGCTGTAAACTTCCAGGAGGTAAACCGACATTTATGAATGAGTCCCTGCCGATCAAGTACAGCAGTATGAACGTTCAAAATTGCTTCAAAAACTTTTATCTCGTCCCCGATTACCAAAGGGAATATGTTTGGGGCGAAACGCAGGTCAATCAACTGCTTTCGGATTTGCTGGAATCCTATGAAGCGGACGCCAATAAGGAGTATTTTCTCGGCAGCGTCGTTGTGTATCAGAACGAGGACGGATTCTTCGAACTGATAGACGGTCAGCAAAGGACCACCACGTTTTTCCTGATGATCTGCGCGTTCAGACAGGTTTACCAGCAGATGGGCCTTGACGAAAGCATTCTCTCCGGCCTGATTTTCGAAAAGAAGTTCAATGCGTCCGGCGACCCGGTCGAGCATTTCAGATTAACGCTGCAGTATTCCGACGCGTCCGATTATGTTGAGAGAATTTCACGTAACGAAGCGGCCCCCCAACAGGTCAGCGCATCGGGAAAACGGCTGTTCGACGCTTACGAAATCATACTTGAAACCATCAAAAGCAATTTTAAGGACGAGCAGGCCTTGAAACTGTTTTTCATGTTTTTTTACCTGAAGGCAATATTCATTCAGATTGAAACTTCCCATATCGGCGACGCGCTGAAGATTTTCGAAACGATCAATCAACGCGGAATCGGTTTGAATCCCGTCGACCTGCTGAAAAATCTTATTTTCCGGCAGGTTGAGAAAGCTCAGTTTGCCGTTTTGAATCAAAAGTGGAAGTCGATTGTCGACGGTCTGGACAAAGCGGGCGAAAAGCCCCTCCGCTTTATCCGATATTTCATCATGGCGAATTATGTAATCGATCCGGCGGCCAACCGGGGAGGCGTCGTACGCGAAGACGGGATCTATAATTGGTTCGTCAAAAACGACGCCCAGTGCCAGTATCAGCGCCATCCCCTCAAGTTCGTCGACCTGATGCAGGAATGCCAGGTTTCATATGTGAATTTCATCAAGGGAAGGGATCGGAACGGAGCCAACATATATCTGGAGAATATTGCCCGCCTCGGCGGCGGCGCATATAAATATCACCTCATGTTGCTCCTGCCGGCACGGAATCTGCCCGATCCGCTTTTTACGCATTTATGCCGCCAGGTCGAGTCTCTCATATATTACGTAATCATAACAAAGCAAAGCACCAACGAACTTGAGCGCCTGTTCGCGCAGTGGTCCGTTATTATCCAGAAAATCCGAACCGCCGACGATCTGAACCGATTTATCAATCACAACATGATACCCACGGTGAATTCATGGATGGGAAGTTACCGCGAATGGTTCATGATGATCAGTCAAAAAAATATGCAGCAATACAGGATCCGATATATTCTGGCAAAAGTCGCCCAGTATATGGACTTGCCCAAGCGGGCCGCAACGGCTCCCGAATCGCTGAGCGAATATATTGCCAGCGGGATTGAAATCGAGCATATATTGCCGTTTAAACGAAACAGCGAATTGAAAAAACTCTATCCGGACGAAGCCCGGTACGATATGATGAAATCTCGTTTGGGGAATCTGACCCTGCTTGAAAAGACGATCAATATCGTAATCGGGAACCACGACGTTTACAACGTCAAACTGCCCGAATACGAGAAGTCGCGATTTTATCTCACAAAATCGATCAGTCATCTCGATATCATCGGCATAAACACGTCCGTAACCGCCCTGAACAGATTGATTCGGTCCTGGAACTCGTGGGACGAAACATCGATCGAAGAAAGGCAGGATATGCTCTACAGGCTCAGCCTTCTAATCTGGACCGTCGCTCCGCTGGAGTGAACATCCAATTTTATCGGTAATCGCGTATTTTATCACCTGTTTTACGCCAGATAAACCCATGCCGGCGCTTCCGGACAAGCGTTACCCGCATCCGCGTCTATAAGTTTTTCAGCCGTTCCTTTGCGGCTTCGCCCACGGGAGTAGGATTTTCTGCTATGATCTCTTCAAGCATTTCTCTGTTTGTAAGCCTGCTGATCGCTTTTTTCCGCGTTTCAAACGTTGCGCCGTAGGGCATAAGCACTATGCGCAGTAAAAGCGACTCGTCGCAGGATTGCTCCGCATAAGAGGCCGTCGTTTTTTCCAGCTGCGCTTCCGCGGCCTTATATGCCGTCTTCCATTCGCTTCCGCCCTGGTTAAAGCGGTATTCGCCGGCCGTTTTCTCAAGCAGGTCCAAATCCGTGACCTTGTTTACGATGCGCGGGACCGCCCAAAGCCTAATCGCAGCGTCCTTGCAGTTGAACGCCAGATCATAAAGCAACTCGTCGTCCGGGTTTCTTTCGAGCATGGATTTCAGAGTTTGGCTTATTTCGAACTGCCTGTTGATTTTGCCGGCGTCGCCGTCAAGCTCGTTTATTTCTTCGTAAAGCTTCCTGGCGAGAGATCTTCGCGCCGCTTCAGCGTCCGCTTGGTTCGTCTCTTTTTTACGCGATCTCTTAAAAATCCCCATTCCCGATCCTCCGCTTTTTTTTGTTTAGCGTGTGCCTGAAACGCCGTTGACAAGGACGCCGGGTCCGTGCCGTCGTGTTTTTTGAGGCATGCTCCGGCTCCATCGCATCGCTTTTGGCAATCTCCTCCAATGTTTTTTGGTCGTTGATTCGATCGACGGCCTTTTCAGCTTTCCTTATGTCTGTACTTTGCCATGCCGGTGTGAAGCCCCATTTCGGTCCCTCCGTTCGTTTACCGCCGCGCCATTTCCGGCCGGATGCCCGCGGGTCTTTACCGGTCGCCCGGTGTCGCTGCGGTAATTCCGTTCGCAAGGCCCGTGTTGGGCACGACCTTCACGACGGCGGACTGCATGCCGATGCCGACTTTTAATTCGCCCGTCCCCTCGGCGGCGATCACATGGAAAAAGCAAATGCCTTCGTATTGCTCGGAAATATTGACCACGTTGTTTTTCTTCGTCACGGCAAAAGCAAGCGGCGCGTCCGGCTCGACCCTGCCGACTTCCGCTCCGTTGAGGAACACCCGGCTCGACTGGTCTTTTCTGGAGCAGGAGATGGATACCTGCTTCGGGACCTCCAGAGCCTCCTGCGCGTCGAGGTTTTCAAGAAAGCGCGCCTTTTCCTGCGGTTTATCCGTTGGATAAATCTTTTTGACCGGCGTTCCATGGCCGTCGCTTCCCTGCCTGCTTTGGGACAGATGCACGAAAGCAAGAACGACCGAAAACAGCCCGAAAACGACCAGGCCATAGAACAGGTAATTTTCGATCGCCACGGACAGCATGATCCCCAGAACGATTGCGGCGACGCCGATAAGCAGTTCCCGTAAAAATTTCGACATGATACTACCTCCTTTATTCTATCACTTCTGTTAACTTTTTTTGCCTTCTCGCTTTTATAAAGCTCACCAGCGAAATCCAGAACATCACGATATACGTGCCGTCCATAACGCCCGCCAGATCGACGCCTTCAACCCCGCCCCGGAGCACCATTTGCCAGTGCATGCTCCGAAAAGCGTTGAACACGCCGAGCTGGCAGAGCATGAAAAAGCCGTTTACAAGGAACGCGCCGCAGAACAGGCTGATAAAAACGGTGGACGCGCGGTTTTTCCACGCGTAGATCAATGCGACGCAAAGAACTGCGCCGACGATAATCGGCGCAACGAGAAGAAACAGCGCGAACGGGACATGATTGAAACTGTACGCGTTATATATTTTCAGCGAATACGCCGGAAAGGCGTACGCCAAAAAGAGCGAGAGCGGCAGCAGGGCAAGAACGATATCCTTGACGATGTGGCGTTTCATAAAATTGCCTCCTTGTTTTACAATTCTGTTTTCGGTTCCCTTCGATCATTGGCGGCGCTCCTTCCGCCCCGCCGCGTCGCGCAGCGCAGGAACGATCTTTTTTGCCGAAACCGGTATCCGGCGTTTGCAATTCAAGATTCGGGCGAGTCGGGCCCCTGCTGTGTTTCCGTCCCTGCCGAGGCATCCTCTGCGCTCCGTGCCGTTTTCCCCTGCTTGAGCAGCGCCTTTGCCGCGCGGATATCCGCATTTGTAATTCCCAGCCGGCGCGCTTGGCGCGCGGAGGCTGCGCCGTTTCTTTTTGCAAGCGCACCGCCTAAAATGAGCCCGCCAAAGATACACAGGAGCGCCAGAACGTTGCCGCCAAAGCCGCCGACGCCTTCTGAAAACAAAAAGCTGAGCAGGATTCCGCCGCCAATGCAACACAGATAGGCCGTCAGCGCCTTTTTTGCGCCCCTTCTAGACGCCAGGACCCAACCTTCAAAGTCGGAACGCGAAAATTCCCGCCCGTTGGTAAAATGCTCCGGCCTCAGCGAACGGGAGAGCCGCTTTTTGCGTTCGTCCTCTTCGTTAAGTGCGCGCTTTGCAATCAGCACGGAGGCGGCGTCTGCGCCAAGGGAAAGAAAAACCGTCAGGAATCCCTCCACGAAACCTTGTCTGCCAAAAGGAAAATGCAGCAGGACCCAGAGCAGCATGGAACCGAGAAAAGCGGCGGTCCACAGCCCGATGGTCCGCCATACAAAGGGCGCGGCGGCGCGGCCTTTCTTTTTCACGGTTTTTGCGTTGTATATACACGCGCCGGCCAGCAAAGGGAGCTGCGCAATGTAAAGAATCATCAGGATGTTGCTTGTCGTCGTTTCGTTCATTTTCCGTCCTCCTGCTTTCTTTTTTCTATTACTCTCGTTTTCCCAAGAAACGTATAGGTAGCTTTCCCATTCAGAAACGGGCTTAGATCGTTAATTGTGGCAACTACTTTTTCTCCTGCTTTTTTTGCCTGTTCGACGATGACTGCCATATTGAAGTTTTCATCGACATATCCCAGCACTTGTTTGTTGTTCCTGTCGAGTATCTTTGCCGGCGTCAATCCTTCCGACGGCACGCCGAGTTCAAGAAAATCATTGGAAGACAACCTGTTATTGTTTTTGTCTGCCAAATGGAATACAGGCTGGAATGTGATTCGATCTTTCGTAAGACCGGCTATTTCCCTGGATTCGATTAAAGAGCCGACTTCGAAGAGGTTTTCTCCTCGGATGGCGACATGGGCATACGTTGCAGGAATGATTACATGGTTCTGCAAGTCAACGATTCCCCATTCATTCTGATTCGGAAAAGCTCCCAAATTCCATTTCGTTGAAAAAACCATATATCCGTATTGCGGTGCGGACAAATGATGGTAGCGATCGGGACTGATGATCACTTTGCAGTTTTCATCAATCAAGCCAAAGAAGCCGTCGTTATAAACGATGCAATAACCGTCGATAAATTCTTTGATGGAATCGTAAAATTCCGTCAGTACCTTTCCCGTGTTGTCGCAGATCGCAACTTTGCTTTTATTTGCCTTCCCCGCGGAAATCTGGGCGAAAATGCGGGAATCCCCCCGTTTGAATATGCTCTCATAGATAAAATCTCCGATCGGTTCCCCGCGGTCATTGCCAAAGGCGCATTTGTATTTCGCAGACAAAAAATGTTTTTCGGCTTTGCGGATGACGGTCAGCCCATCGCAGAGTTGGTACACGGACGGCCCCTCTTGCCCCTTTTTCATAATGCTCATGCTCCTTTTCGTTGTAATATGATCGTTTCAGTTCTTCATCCGCCCAACCACGTCCCGCAGGATGCCGGTCACGTTGGTTCTGCTGCCGATCGCGCCCGCGCCCTGTTCCCACAGCGCGTCGAACCGCTCCTGAAATTCGCGCAGCAGCGTGAGCTGGTCGGAGTGGACCATCACCGGCTCTTTTCCCTGCCAGTTGTTGATCGAAACGTGCCCGCTGCGCTTGATATGCCAGCAGTTGTTGCCATGGAGCGCGGCCAGGTCGTCCAGAACGAGCAGGCTGAAATTCGGCTCGTTCCCCAGATAATCGACGTAGCCGTTCAGGATATCGGCGCAGCCCTGCGCATCCAGGTCGATATACCCGCGTTCCATGAAATACAGCCCCGCCATGCGGCAGCGCCCGCGCAGGGCGATATCGTTCAGGCGGGAAAGCGAAATGATTTCGCGAAAGGGCACGCCGTTTTTGAGGTTTGCGTCCATCCCCGATTTAAAGCGGGCAAATTCCGCGCTGCGCCAAGCAAACTCGTCCTGCGAATGCCCGCGGGTTTTGAGAAAACGGTCGTATGCGGCGGTTGACATAAACATGGGATTGACGCTGTCCTTCACTACGTCCAGCGCGCCGGGCGCGCAGTATTCCAGAGCGAGGATTTCAATCACGTCCCTGGTATACGCGTCTTTGTAGATCTTCAGAACGGGCTGGGCATATCGAGCGGACGCCTCGAAATTGGCGGCCGTCTCCGCCAGGAACTTCTCGTTCCGGATCACCGTCGCAACGGGCGGCGCGTCCGCTCCCAGCGTTTCGTTCACCAGAAAGCAAACGCTGTCTGAAACGAGAATATGCATGGAACTCGTAACGGTCTGCGTCACGCCGCGCACCACGGACAGCCGGATGTGTCCGGAGATCAGCGCTTCCATATAGGAATCCAGCAGCTTCGACATCGCCTGCGTATCGCCGGAAACGCAAACCACCATATGAAAGCGCAGGTCGTTTGTTGCGATCGCCTCGCGAAACAGAGCGGCGATGTCCCCGTTGGTCGCCGTGGAAAGCCGGTCGCTGGAAAGGAAGACGCGCACGACGGAGCCCCCGGGCAGTGCGGCGAGCGCCGGACGCAGGGCGAGCACGATTTCCATATGCCCGATTTTGACCTCGCCGCCCGATGCGGCGGCTTCCTCCCGGCCCCGCTTTTTTTCGGCGGGCATTCCGCCCGCGACGTCGCCGGGGAACGAGCGGCCGAAGTTTTTTCGAAGCGTTTCGCCGTCCGTGGCGAGCCATATAATCAGGTTTTGTTTAAATCGGTAGACGGTGGAACTGTCGGTCGGCAGCCCGGCCTCGGCAAACCGCGCCTTCAGCCAGTCCATGTCCCGCATCCGTTTTGCGCGGGATAAGATGTATTCCGTGATCGCGTCCATCTGCACGCTTGCCGCTTTCAGCGATCTCTGGCCGGAAAGGCACCGGCTGATCAGGGACGGGTCGCACCCCAGCGCCCGGGCAAGCTCGACGTTCGTGATGCCGAGATAGTCCAGCGCCGCCCGCAGGTGTGCGTTTGACGTTGCCACCACCGTCGCCCCCTCCCCCAAAATTTCGCCGCGCGTCATCGGTTCCGCATTGACAGGATCGCATTGACAAGGCCATTGTACCAAGCCAAAAATAAAAAAAGGTGTGCTGGCTGCTCACATTTGAGGAAAAATTTACATCGCCCTGACGAAAAATGCTTGACAGGCCCCCGCCCTCATTGTATATTGTAATAATTTGAATTTGGCGCGCGTCAAACGAGAATGCTGCTTTGAGTGGAGCAGAAACTTATACGGCAGCATCAAAGCCTTGCAATCGGTTCCCGGCTGATCCTGTCCGCTGCATTCCCGGAGGCCGCCATATGATTCACTCTCGATTTGACAGCGCAACGCAATGGATTCGCGCGGCTGCGCAGGCCCTTCCGAATCCGTCGGACCCCACCATATCGTCTTACCAAATAAAAAGCAGCCATCGGGATATCGTAAGCCGCTTCGATCAGTCGATTGAGGCATTCCTTTCCGCGCGCATTCTGGCGCAATATCCCGAAGACGGGATCGTCGGCGAGGAACTTGCGCACGCGCAGGCCGGCAGTTGGGTCTGGTACGTCGACCCGATCGACGGGACGGCCAATTTTCTCAATCAAAAAAAGAACTATGCGATTTCCATAGGATGTTATCACGACGGCGTGCCCGAATTCGGCCTTGTGCTGGACGTCGCGGCGGACCGCCTGTTTTCCGCGCAGCGCGGCAAAGGAGCGTTCCGAAACGGCTCCCGCCTCGTTTGCGCAAACATGCGCCGAATTTCGGAATCGTTCCTCAGTACGCCGATGATCCAGCCGGTATTTCTGGAGCCGCACCCGCGCCACCCGGGCATGCTGCGGCTCGCGCGGGACGTCCGCGCCGTCCGCTCGCTCGGTTCCGTTGCGCTGGAGCTGTGTGCGCTGGCCGACGGGCAGGCCGACCTCTTCGTCGCCGCGCAGTCGTCCCCCTGGGACCACAACGCCGCGCGGCTGATCCTGTCGGAAGCGGGCGGCGCACTGCGCACGTGGTCCGGCGGGGCTGTGCCCCCCGGCCGGTCCTGCGCCATCGCCGGCGCAAGCAGTCCGGCGCTGCTGAAACAGGTTATGGACGGTTATTTTATGCCGGAGGAGGTCTGATTATGGAGTTGTTTATCGCAATCGGCCTCACTCCGGCGCTCGCCGGGCGTCTGCACGGCTTCGCCGTCGATCATCTCGACGGCATGCTGCCGGAACGTTCGGAGGATTTGCATATCACCATGCGCTATCTCGGCGATACGGAGCGGGTCAACGAAATCATGGAAACGCTGAAGCGCGTCGCTTTCGCGCCGTTCGCCCTCCGCCTGTCAAAGATCGATGCGTTCGAAAACGCCGACGGCAACGTCATCTGGTACGGTCTGGACGATCCGGACGACGCTCTGGCGCGTCTGCGCGCCAGGATCGACCGGGCGCTCGCCGACTGCCCGTTCGCAGGGGATCAAAACGCATACGTCCCGCACATCACGCTCGCATACACCCGCCGGAATATCGACCGCGCACATCTTTCATCGCTGGATTTTGCGGACGCCGGCCGGCCGTTTCCCATCGACCGGTTCGAGCTCTGGCGCGTTTTGCCGTCCGCCTGCCCGAACCGTTTTCAGAGACTCGCGACCTTCCGGCTGTCCGAAACGAACGATCGCAAAACGGTCCGCCTGCTCTGCGTCAACGATTTTCACGCCGCCCTTCGCGAAAGCGACACGAGCCTCGGCGCGGCAAAGCTCGCGTCCGCCGTGCACGACTATGTCCGCCTGAACGAAAACACCACCGTTGTTTTCGGCGGCGACAATTGTTTCGGCGACCCCGTCTCCGAGCTGTACGGCGGCGCGCCGGTCGTCGAATGGATGCGTTCGCTCGGCGTGCGCGCATCGGTCGCCGGGAATCACGACTTTGATTTTCCGGCCGATACGTTCGCTTCGTGGGAAGCGCGGGGCGGGTTCCCGATGCTTGCGGCCAACCTCGTTGCGCGCGGCGCGAAAAAAATCCCGCCGTTTATTCGCCCGTATTGCATGATCGTCTCCGGCGGCGTCAAAATCGCTTTGATCGGCCTTGCCACCGTGGAACCCATGGACGGGCCGGACCGCCCAAAGGACTGGCGGCAATACGAGCTGACCAGCGGTACCGCCGCCGCGCGGAAATGGACGGATTACCTGCTTTCCGGCAACGACCCGGCCGGCAGGCCGGACTGCATCGTTGCGCTGACGCACTTCGGGCTGCGGCAAACGCACGCGGGCAAAATCGTTGGCGACGAATTTTTAGAGCTCGCCCAAAACGTACCGCAACTCGACGCGGCGTTTACCGCCCACTGGCACCAGTTCCTCCGAGCGGAGTGCGGCGGCCTCCCCGTTGCGCAGGGCGGCAGCACGGGGCGCGGATTTTCAGTCGTCGCGCTCACATTCGGTCCGGGCAGGCGGCTGCTCAGCGCCGTGCCGCTCTGTTTCGAGCTCGTGGCAAAAAAGGACGTCCTGCCGGAGGACGCGGCCTCCGCGGAGATCGTGGAACGATATTTTCGCCGCGCGCGGGAACGGATGGGGCAGGTCGTAGCCACGGCAAGCGAGGCCGTCGTCCATCGCGACCCGCGGACCCAAGCCGTTCCGCTGGCCGGCACGCCGCTGACGAAGCTTGCGACCGACGCGATGCGCGCGGCGACCGGCTGCCCGGTCGCGCTGCTGTACGCCGGACGGATCGGCGCCGGATTTTCAAAGGGCCCGATTTCACTGTATGATTTTTATAAGGTTTTCCTGTTTTCCGGCGTGCTGGTAACCATGCGCCTGACCGGCGAACAGCTTCGCCGCAACATCGAAACCGGCATGCGCACGCTTTCGCGCGACGGTGCGTCCCCGCTGGCAATCGGCGGGCTGAACGTTACGGTCGATCCCGGCCTGCCGCATGGCGAACGCGTGCTCGACGTGCGCCTGCCGGACGGGACGCCGCTTGAACCGGGCGCCTGTTATCATGTCGTGCTGGAAGACTATCTCGCCGGCGACCCGCTCGGGTTTCGGTTTTCCGACGGGGCGGACTGCCGTTACCTGGACCTTTCGCTTCGGGAACTGCTGCTCGAAACCCTGAAGCGACGGCGCGTCCTGTCCCCGGCGTTGCCGGAAAACATCATTATTCGCAATACGGAGAGGAAGCTTTGACATGCAAGTGCGCTTTGACTCGGTCACCAAACAATTCCAGGGCAAAAAAGGCGTCGTCACCGCGGTCGACCGTCTCAGCCTTACGATCGGCTCCGGCAAGCTGGTCGGTTTTCTGGGTCCGTCCGGCTGCGGAAAGTCCACCTCGCTTTTGATGATTGCGGGAATCCATCCGCTCACCGACGGCCGCATCCTCTTTGACGAGCGGGACATCTCCGCCCTCGCGCCGGAGAAGCGCGGCGTCGGCATGGTGTTTCAAAACTACGCGCTCTACCCGCATCTGACGGTGCGGCAGAACATCGAATTCCCGCTGGTCAACTCAAAAGAAATGAAACGGAAGCTCAAGGCGGAGCTTACAGAAACAAACGCGAAGAACGGTTCGAACGACACGCTGAAAGCATTCGTGTCCGCCCGCGTGCTCGACGCGGCGAATCTTGTGGAAATCGCCGACTATCTGGACCGCAAGCCCGGCGAACTCTCCGGCGGGCAGCAGCAGCGCGTCGCCATCGCGCGTGCAATCGTCAAGCGGCCGTCCATTTTGCTGCTCGACGAACCGCTGAGCAATCTGGACGCGCGGCTCCGCGTGCAAACGCGCGAGGAAATCCGCAGGATTCAGCGCAAAACCGGCATTACGACCGTATTCGTCACGCACGACCAGGAGGAAGCGCTGAATATCTGCGATGAAATTGCAATTATAAAGGAAGGCGTTCTCCAGCAGTACGGCGTCCCGCAGGACGTCTACGACAACCCGGCAAACCGGTTCGTCGCGGAATTCCTCGGCGGTGCGAGGATCAACCTGCTGCCCGGCCGCGTGCAAAACGGCGCGCTTACGATCGGGACCCAGCGATTCGCGAGCGGAGTAGCCGGGGCCGAGGGAGCCGTCGCCGTCGGCATTCGGCCGGAAAACATCATCGGCTGCGCTCCGTCCGGCAGCGTCCCTGTTGCAACCGTCGTCCGGCTGACGCGCCTCGGCGGCGTCACAACCGTGGAAGCCGCCCTGCCGGACGGCGAGACCTTCCGGCTGATGAAGGAAAACGGCAGCTCACTTAAAATCGGCGACAAAATCGGGCTGCGCGTCCTGAAAAATGCAATCTGCCTGTTCGGGAACGGGGGTGAAAAGCTTTGGCAGGGTTGAAAAAACCACGCGTCCGCGGCGAAAAGAAATACGATAGCACGGCGTATCTCTACCTTCTGCCCGCGTTTGTCCTGCTCGCGGTGTTCACGGTCTACCCCGTCGTCAATACGGTGGTCACCTCGCTGAAGCTGGACTACCGGTTCTTGACCGGCGACTTCGTCCGTTTCTCCGCGCAGCATTACGCAGACATTCTGAACGATGCGACGTTCCGCCGCGCCTGCGTCAACACGGCCTTTCTCGCCTTTATCTGCGTGCCGCTGTCCATGCTGATCTCGCTGATTGCGGCGCTGCTTTTAAACTCCGTCAAAAAACTGCGCGGATTCTTCACGACGCTGTTCTACCTGCCGCAGGTCACGAACGTGATCGCCGCGGGCATGGTGTTCGCGTTCCTGTTCAATACGAATTTCGGCCTGGTCAACATGGTGCTCGGCTGGTTCGGCGTCGATCCGGTCGCATGGATCAGCGGCGTCGGCATCGCCAAGTCCGCCGCGCTCTATAACCAGGCGTATGCGCGCTGCCTGTTTATCCTGATGGTTTACAGCCTCTGGTCGGGACTGTCGCTCAAGGTCATCCTCTTCCTCGGCGGGCTCCAGAACATCAACCCGCAGTATTATCAGGCCGCGCGGCTGGACGGCACGAGCCGCTGGAACATCTTCCGTAAAATCACGTTCCCGCTGCTCTCGCCGACGACGATGTACGTCTTCATCACGTCGGTCATCACGGCGTTCAAGGCATATTCGGCGGTCGTAGCCCTCTTCGGGAATTCATACGGGCCGATCGGCGACCAGTCCAAGATGATGATCACCATCGTCGGCTATATCATCGACGCGCTCGGGGATTACCTTTCCCCCGGCGCAATCAGCATCGCCAGCGCGGCCGCGGTCATACTGTTGCTGATCATCATGGCGCTGACCGCGCTGCAGTTGAAACTTTCGAAGAAATGGGTGCATTACAAATGAACGCAAAGCTGGTCAAAACCATCAATTATTTCCTGTTAGCCCTGCTTGCCGTCGTCGTGCTCATTCCGTTTTTCTGGATGCTGACGACCGCGCTCAAGAGCGAGAACGAGGCGCTGCATACGCCCCCCTTGATCCTGCCGGGCACGCCGCATTTTGAAAACTTTATCAAGGCGCTGACGGTCGCGCCGTTTCTGAAATACTTTTTCAACACGCTGGTCGTCTCCGCCTGCGTGGTCGTCGCCAGCACGATCGTCACGGTGCTCGCCGCATACGCGTTCGCACGGCTGGAATTCCGCGGGAAAACCGCGCTGTTCTTCGTAGTGCTCGCGTCCATGATGATCCCGCAGGAGATGCTTATCATCACGAACTTTATGACCATGGCCAAGCTCGGCTGGCTCAACAGCTATCAGGCGCTGATCCTTCCGTACTGCGTAAACGCGTTCAATATCTTCCTGCTGCGGCAGACCATCATGCAGATTCCGGAGGACCTGTATACGGCGGCCCGCATCGACGGGCTCGGCAGCTTCCGTTACCTTCGGAAGGTCGTCCTTCCCATCGCCAGGCCGACGATCCTGACGACGGCGCTGCTTTCGCTGATCTGGATCTGGAACACCTACGCCTGGCCGAACCTCGTGACGACCAACGACGACCTGCGCATGGTGTCCAACGGCCTGAAAAACGCGTTTACCACGAGCACCGGCAACATCCAGTACGAACTGCAGATGGCCGCCGCGACGCTTGTGACCATCCCCCTGATCATCCTGTTCGTCTGCCTGCGGAAGTATATCTTTGCGGGCATGGCAAAGGCGGGGATCAAGGGATAACCCAAACGATCTGAACTGTCCGGACAGTAAAGATAAAAATACTGTTATAGGAGGAAAAACAGAATGAATGCAAAAAAATGGGTCGCATCGCTCATGGCGCTGGCCATGCTGCTCTGCTCGACGGCGTGCGCATCGACCGCCGGGCAGGCGGAAGCGGAAGCCGTTTCGCCGGACGCGGCGGAGCAGCAGACCGCAGAAGCGACCGCGGAGCCGACCGCGCTGGAAACGGCGATTGAAAACGTTTTGACCGACAAGCAGGAGGTCGACATCACGTTCTGGACGGGTACCGGCAGCGCCAACTACCCGTATCTGGAAGCGATGGTGGAAGCCTTCGAGGCCGAATACCCGAACATCAAGGTGGACTTCTCCAACCAGGGCGCGATCACGGACCTGACCGATAAGCTCACGCAGAACATCGTCTCCGCCTCCACGCCGCAGCTTTCCAACATCAACGCGGCGACTTTCCCCGAATACATCGCCAGCGGAGCGATCGTCGATCTTTCGGAGTATTATAACGACCCGACCATCGGCTTTACGCAGGACGAGCAGGCGGACTTCTTCCAGAACTATCTCGACGAGGTGGAAAGTTTCGGCGGCGAAGGAACCATGTACGGCTTCCCGACCAATAAAAAAACCACCGATATCTTCGTCTACAACAAGACCTATTTCGACGAAAAAGGCTGGAGCGCGCCCACGACCTGGGACCAGGTCGTCGAATACAGCAAGGTCATCTACGAAGAAACCGGCATGCCGGGCTTCAGCTACGACACCTCGTACGGGGAAGCCGCGTTCAAAACGCTCTCCACGCAGTTCGGCAGCCCGTACGTAACGTCCGGCGGCACGGTGGACATCGACAATCAGGCGTCCATCGACGCGCTGACGTTCTATAAGGACAATGTGGACGCGGGTTACTTCACGCTTCCGGCGCTCATGCCGAGCGCGGGCGGCAACAACAGCAGCAGCGGCTTCGTCATGCAGGAATGCTACATGTTCGTCGGCGCGGCCGCGGGCATCGCCTACGCGCTGCCGAACGCGGAAAAGGGCCAGGAGGAGTTTGAAGTCGGCGTCGCTCCAATCCCGCAGGCGGACACGGATTCCCCCGTCGCTTTCAGCAAGGGCGAAGATTACGTCATGTTTGCAAACTCAACCGACGAACAGCGCGTTGCGACCTGGCTGCTCATCAAATTCCTGAGCACTGCCGAAAATAATGTGGATTGGCTGGTCAACACGGGCAACCTGCCAATCAGCGCCTCCATGGTGGAAAATTCCGATTATCAGGCGTTCCTGAACATGGAAAACGACGGCTCCGCCGCATATTACAAAGCCGCCGCCGTCAACGCCGCGCTGGAGATGAACGACTACATGCGTTTTGACGTTGCGTTCGCGCAATCCGGCGAACTCGCCACGGAAGTCGGCAACATGTGGAAATCCATCATGGTCGGCGGCGCGGACATCGCGTCCACGCTGGAAGCAACCGCAGCGCTGTTCAACTGATCCCCGATCGTGATAAAGTGAATGGCGGGAGTGTGGTGAAACGTGAAACAAGCGGCCTTCTTCTTTGATTTCGACGATACCCTGTTCAGCCACGCGACGATGCGGGTGCCGGAGCGTGCAAGGCGGGCTTTGTCCGCCCTGCGCACAGACGGTCACCTGGTTGCGATTGCGACCGGGCGCGGGCCGGAGTCGATCCGTTTCATCCAAAAGGAAGCAGGCGCATGTTTCGACGCGATCATCGTCCTGAACGGACAGCTCGTCTATCAGGACGGTAAAAAAACGTTCGAGCGCTTCATCACGCTCCCTTCCATCCGGACAATCGCCGCAATCGCGTCGGCACACCGGTTCCCTTGCGGCGGTTACTATGCCGGCGGCGAACTGGTCGACCGGATCGACGAACGCGTTGAACAGGTCTGGCGGGATTTCGGCTGTCCGCAGCCGAACGAAATCCCCGATTTTCTGGACCGCTGGCCGTTGTATCAGGGGCACCTTTACGTCACGCGGGAAGAGGCGGATTTGTATTTTTGCGAACCGCTGAACGATTATCTGGTGAACTGGTCGCATCCTTACCTTCTCAATCTCATCTCCGGCCGGGCCGGCAAATCGCAGGGCGTCAAATGGCTCCTTGAGCAGGCCGGCATTCCCAAAAGCCGCGCATACGCCTTCGGCGACGGATTCAACGACCGGGACATGCTGCTTTGCGTTGCCCACGGCGTCGCCATGGGCAACGCTTCGGACGAGCTGAAGCAGGCGGCGGAGTTCGTTACCGCCGCGCCGGACGACGACGGGATCTGCAAAGCGCTTCGGCATTATCGCTTGATCCGGTCGTTCTGACGATTCGGCGGCCCCGTATCTGGTTGGCCGCCGGGGCGATGCCGGCGGTGCCGGACCGTCCCGCTCCTTCGAGGGCCTTGATTACTGAATTCTTTCCCATATCTCCAGCAGTTTCCCGGACAGATTCTCCTGCCTTTTCAACATTTCTTCAATCCCTTCGATTGCGCAGTTGCCGAAATCGTCAAACGCTATCTTCGGCGCTTTGCTGTGCTGGAACTTCATGTTTGCAAAGCCGCTGTCCTGCGATTCATCGAACAGCACGGCTGCTTTATGCGCGCGCCTCAGATACGTCTCGGCAAGCTCAAAATTGCCGGCTTCGGCGGCCACGACGGCCAGCGAAGCAAGGATCATTACGCAGTCTTTGTCAAGATGCGAAATGCGACCGGGAATTCGCAATCCGTCGACGACGCCGTATATCCATTTCAGCACGGAAGCGGCGGAATCCGTATCGCCTTTTTGTTCATAGCAATTTGCGTAGGCAGTCGCCAGACGCATCGCATGCATCACGTAATCCACCAACGCGTCCGAAAGGTACGGCAGCGCTTCGTCCGGCTGGTTTTTCACCATTGCGAAAATCATCCCGATCGTTCCGTTGTTGATTCCGCCCGCATTGTTTGCCTTCAGGATTTCCAGCGCCTTGTCCGGCTTTTCGAGACAGATATATACATCCGCAATCGATTCTCTGATTGTCCGCTCGCTGATGCCGGCGTCCTTGTTCTGCCCGATCAGTTCGAGCGAGCGCTCCCAGAGAGTCAGCGACTTCTGATGATACTTTTTTGTGCCGGTTTCAACACCGGCTATATTAAACATCGTAGCGCAGGCGTGGACGAGCTCAAAGCTGTTCGGATATTTCTGCAGCGCTTTGTCGGCTTCCGATATCGCTTCGTCAAACCGCTTTTGGTTGCGCAGGGATTTGATCGTTTCGATACTGCGTCCCAGATTCCCGCGCCGCCATTCGTAGCCGAGCAAAACGTCCACGGACGTTTCAAAATATTCCGCCATCTCCATGATGATCGAAATGTCGGGGATCGACACGCCCGATTCCCATTTGCTGACCGCGCCGATCGTCACCCCGAACGTTTCCGCAAGCTGCTCCTGCGTCATTTTATGTTCCTTGCGAAGCGAACGGATGTTTTCTGCAATTTTGATGTTCATTTTACCCCCTCGGCCTGTAAGCGGCGTGTCCTGCCGGAAATCGAACCGGAGATACTTGAGCGCTTCTTCTTTTTTTTGTGCGGAAAAAACGCGTTTTTGTCCGCCGGTTTAAGATTATAACAGCGTTCGCGCCTGTACCAGTCCGCCGCCTCGCCACTGCAATAGCCCGGACGATCCTCGTTGAGCGCGCGATAGACGTCGTTCGTATCCATCGCGTTTGTTGCATACCGGTCAAAGTAATTCAGCATGTCCGTTTCCGCCTTTCAGTGCGTTTGTCTGGTTTCTACTTGCATTATACGAAACCGGATGCGGAAAACGAATATACCGTTTGTACAGACGGTAAAGAAATTCATTTACTAATAGTATATATCATACTCAAATCACAGACGAATGCAAGCACGCGTTTACGATTTGCACGCGATCGGCGACAAAAAACGAAAAGCGCTTGGAAAAAGCGCCTTTAAAACCGACAAAAAACTTGTTTTTTGGCGGAGCAATCACATTTTGCCTCTCGCCATAAGCGGCCGGACGGCCCGGGCGGCAGAACGCAGAAACCGCCCGGAACAGGCGGTTTGTCGTGGTGTGGAAAGGCCCCTGCGCCCAAAAGCCAGGACAAGCCTGGCTTTTGGAATATGCCGGATTATAGGGGTTTTTACATCAGATATAAGCTTCGCCCCGCATCAACATGCGCGCGGTACGATAGCTGTAAGCTTTGGCAATATCGAGCGTGCCGTCGGGCCGGACGGTATAATCAATTCCGGCCTCGATAGTGCCGCCGGGATGCCCTATGGAGAGACGCTTTTTATCGCGTCTCCCCTTCGTAAGCGCATGGACGATCGTGCCGGGGATGCAGGCCGCGCAAATCGTGCAGATTACGCCGGTGAGCGCATACGTTTCATGCGCTTTTTGCATGGACATCATGTGCCCGATAAGGTCGATCGTATCCGCTTTAACGCAATCGCCCGTGGTCGTAATATAATCCTCGGCCGGCGCAACCAGCGTAAGTTTAGGCACGCCGGGCGACTCGGTGACGGATTCTTCGGGCGCATGAATGAAACCAAGGCGAAGGGCCGCCTCCGCGCGGACGCTTTCAAGCTGTCTGAGCAACGTTTCATCGCCGTTTACCTGTGCCGGCAACTCCTTGCCCGTAAGCCCGATATCTTTCGCCTGAACGAAGACCAACGGGTTTGCGGCATCGACGATGGAAACGCGCACGGCTCCCAGCTCGGGTACCTGGAGAATGTCGGTCAGATTGCCGGTCGGCAGCAACTTGCCGGTAACGGATCCGGCGGGCCTTTCAAATGCGAGGCGGATCGGAGCCGCTGTGCCCGGAACCCCGGCGATTGCGAAATCGCCATCATATTTAACCTTGCCTTCGGGCGTCTGTACGTGCGCTATGATTATTTTTTGAGTATTGGTATTGAAGATGCGAACGGTAGTATTACCATCCTGCGCCGCCACCAAACCGCTTTCGATTGCATAGGGCCCTACGCCGGATGAAATATTGCCGCAATTGCCCGCATAGGAAACAGTGGGCTGGTCGATGCCGACCTGCGCGAAGGTATAATTCACATCGGCCTGCTCGTTCTCCGAAGGACCGATTATCGCTACCTTACTCGTGACCGATGTAGCGCCGCCAAGGCCGTCGATCTGACGGATATCGGGACTGCCCATCAGTTGAAGCAATGCCATGTTCCGGTCTTCGCCTTCCGGCGGCAAGTCCTTCTCGAGCAAATATACGCCTTTGCTTGTGCCGCCGCGCATGATGCAGCAGGGTATTTTAAGAGACATAAACCATTCGTTCCTTTTATTGACTTAAAAGATGTTGAATACGCCGACCAATGCAAGCACGACACCGACGAGAACCGAAACAACGGACGTCAGGAACAGGCGAATGAACAGCCTGTTTGAATCCTGCTCGGAGGCTTCCTTATTGAAAATCGTATATTGCGCGAGGATGCCGGCGCCGCCTGTTGAAGCGGGACTGTAAGCTGCAAAGAACGCCGTGATGGTTATACCGCCCACGATTGCGCTGTAGCTGACGTTCGGGAAAGTTTCCATAATGCTGGGCACGGTCGGTATAAGGGTTGGCATCACAACGCCCGTTGTGGAACTGAACCAGGAAAGCACGCCGGCCGCAAGGGACATAATGGGATTGACGGTGCGCGTGCTCATGATGGAAGTAAGGCCGTTCACAATCATGTCCACGCCGCCGAGCGTTTTAACAACGGTCATCAGCATGCTGACGCCGCAAACCAGGATGAAAGTCCCCCAAGGCATAATTTTGATCGCTGCTTTTTGATCCGCAACTCCGAGAAGCACCAGTATAACCGCGGCGAGCGGGGCCGCAAGGCCGATATTGACGCCGAATGCAAATACCACGACGACCACGGCGGCGCAGGCAATCAATGTGATCTTTTGGTTCTTGTCGAATTTTGGAAGTTCTTTGAACATCTCCAGCTTTTCAGCCTTAGGTTTATAGAGTTTATAAATAAAGTAGAAAGCAAGAACGGAAATAACCCATGCAATGCAGGCATTTCCAAAGATCGCCCAGGAATATTGCCCCGCAAACTCAGTTTCGGCAATCAGGTTCGTGATGATGATGCCGCCGTTAGAGAAGGGCGACATACAGCCAAGGTTGCATGACACGGTAACGATGAGAGCCATTGCGATCGCATCGATGCCGAGTTCAAGCGCAATGACGATCGACAGCGGAAGAAGGATGGCAAAGGTTGGAATGTTGCCGCAGCCGAGCGCGCTGATTATGAAAGTTATAAACGCAATCAACAGCGGAACGGCGCCTGTGCGTTTGCCGGCAAGCCGGAGTATTTTCTTTGCAAGCAGGTCGATCGTGCCGTTATTGACCGCCATGCTGAAGAGAAAAGCGGGGCCGGCCAGGGAGACGAAAAGGCTTGCGTTGAAGCTGGCAATGATGGTTTTGTCCGCAACGCCGCCGATCCTGCCGAGAATAAGCGCGGCTCCCATGGCCAGATAGCCCATGTTGACTTTTTTCCAAAATCCCAATACAAGAACAAGAACAAGGAAAAGAATGGATAGAAGTGCCATATTCACAATTACCTCCTACACGTTATTAATAAGTGCCGTTTTTGAGTTGGTCGATTTTGTCGCTGAAATCAAGAACGCATTTGTTGAATTTGTCTGCTTCGAGTATTGGGAAGAAATGATTATTGCATTCAAACTCGTAGCAGAGTGCGAGGGGAGAATTTACAAGACGTTTCATCGCCTCGTGGCCGGATTCCCATGCATCGTGATACGCAGAGTGCGCAACGAATGTGGCGACAGGGATCGTACGCTTGGACAGCGGGGTCATATTATCCGTAAAATACGTGTCCAGGTGATACTCCAGCCCGACAAACGGCGGGATTTGTAACGAGGCCTGATACATCATCTCCGCGTCCTCGGGAGACAGCGGGGACTTGGCGCGGCCCTTTTCGGCATACGCCACAGGGTCGGTCCAATAGGGTGTCATGCGCGCCACCCAACCGTCAATGTTATAATGATTCGCCTTATGATGGTTCCATTCCGCATCACTGAAGCCGAACATGGTAGCGTCGGCAAGAATCATACCGCGTAGGTTGTATTCGCTTTGCGTTTCGGCATACGTGGCGACGATTGCGCCGCCGAGGGAATGCCCGACAAGGAGCACGTCCTCAAGCTTGAGATGGTCGATCAGTTCCCGTATATCCTGAGCCATGCGTACCTGACGATTGTTGCCCGCAACTTTCATGGAACGGCCGTGTCCGCGGGGATCGAGACATACGACCTTGAAACGCTTCGAGAGAACAGGAACGGCATATTTCCACATGGTGAGCGCTTCCCCGAACCCAGGGATCAGGATGATCGGGCGCCCTTTTCCCGTGACCTCGAAATATAGCCAGAGTCCGTCGGTCGTCTGGAAAAAATTATTTTTTGTTGCCAACCAGGATTCCTCCTTTACGTGCTTTTCTGAGATAAGAATAATTGAGACATGAAACTTTGCGTCGCGACTGTAAAGTTTGATATGGATTAGTATAATATATGCGTTGACATATGTAAAATTCATAAATATAATAAATATCATAGCTATTATCTATAGATCGGAGGATAAAAGCATGTCGTTCCGGGAGCTTGAATATGTGCTTGCAATCGAACAACATAGAAACATTTCCAAGGCTGCCAAAGCGCTTTACATCTCGCAGCCGTCGTTATCGAAGTTCCTGCACGAATATGAAAGCGCGCTCGGAATGCGCCTTTTCGAACGCGTCGGGAATCGCTACCTGCTGACGTACGCGGGCGAGCGTTATATGGAGTACGCAAGACAGATACTTCGCATCAAAGCCGATATGAATAATGAGCTTTCCGAGATTGCTTCCAATGCAAAGGGACGGCTGGCAATCGGCTATCAATTCAACAGGTCTTCCTATATGGTGCCGTTGACGATGCCTAAATTTAAAGCGCTTTATCCGCAGGCGACCGTCATTTTGCAGGAAGATTCGAGCGAAAACCTGGAAAAAATGCTGTTGGACGGAGCGGTCGATTTAGTAATATTCAACTATACGTCACGCCATCCGCAGCTGAGGTACGACGTCCTTTCGCATGAAGAAATCCTTCTGATGGTTCCCGAATGCCATCCGTTGGTACAATACGGCCGGACCGTCCCGGATTCCCGCTATCCGTGGATCGACCTGCATCTGTTTGCAAACGAGCCTTTCATCCTTCAGCGAAGCGATCAAACCACCGGGCGCATAGCAAGGGAATTGCTGGCCGCGACGGGTATTGAGCCGCCTGTTGCAATGCAAACACGCAGCATCGAAGGAACGCTCCACCTCGTCGAAAACGAATTCGGCTGCGGGTTTATCGTTGAAACGCATTTGAAATATATACTTTCGCAAAATCGTGTGCGCAGTTTTTCCGTAGGGAATCCCAAGAAAAGCATCGACTTGGTTGCGGCGCGACGCAAAAGCGACTATTTCTCAAGATGTGCGGAAGATTACATTAAAATCATCTGCGAATATTTAGAAGAACCTCAAATAAGCAACTGACTCGAATAAAAAACAGTTTGAAAACACGAATACAACGAAGCATCGTCCCTTTGAAGCAGCTTTTCCGCATCCTTTGCGAAAGCTTACCTGCGCAAATGTTAATCACATAAAAAGCCTCCGCTGTCGTTTTGATCCGGCAACCGAGGCACGCACGGTTTTCGATATTTTTTTACAACTCCACTATTCAAACCACCTTCCCGGGATTAAGAACATCGTTGGGATCGAAGGCGCGCCTGATTTGGCGCATGAGATTGATTGTTGTGTCGCCATGCGCGTTTGCCATGTGGGTTTTCTTCGCGTACCCAATTCCATGCTCGCCGGAAACCAAGCCGCAAAGCTCGTTTACCTTGGCATCCGACAAAATCCTGCTCCAAGCGGGCCGGAACCGGCGACAAAAAACGAAAGGCGCTTGGAAAAAGCGCCTTTC
>CAYUUB010000003.1:0-30300 GCA_964447725.1 uncultured Oscillospiraceae bacterium | reverse complement strand
TTGCGTGATGGTCTCGACAGAGCTCGAAGAATTGCTGGAAACCTGCCATCGAATACTGATTATGCGAAACGGCGGGCTTGATAAAGAAGTCCTTCCTGAAAATATCACTGTTGAAGATCTTTACGCAATATGCATGGGAGAGTAGCAATGGAAACAGTTAAGAAAAGAATGTCCGTACAACAAGTCCTGACGAACTATACGCTTGAAATCATTATTGTTTTTCTTGCGGTCGTCTTGTCCTTTATCTCAGATTATTTTTTTACGGTCAACAACCTGCTCAATATGCTGAGGAACATCGCTTTGCAGGGCGTAATCGCCTTCGGCATGACGATTGTTATTGTCAGCGGCGAATTGGATTTGTCGATCAGCTCCAGCGTTGCGTTAACCGGCGTTTTGATCGGTTTGGTCGGAGGAAAGCTTGAAGATGCGGGGATTATGCCGCTCGAGTACGGCGCGGTCGTCGGCATCGTCGTGGCGCTGATCGTGAGTATTCTTGTCGGCGTTGCAAACGGCTGGCTGATAACCAGATTCAAGATACCGGCCATGATCGTGACGCTGGCCATGCAAAACATTCTTTACGGCATTGCGGCGGTCATCTCAAAGGGATTTCCGATTATTACCTTCCCGTCGTGGTACAGTTACATTGGCTCGGGACGGCTGTTCGGCGTCATTCCGGTGCCCGTCATCGTTCTGCTGATTGCTTTCCTGATTACGTACTTCATGCTGGGCTTTACAAAGTTCGGAAGGGCCACGTTTGCCAGCGGCGGAAATGCGGAAGCGGCAAGGTTGTCCGGCATCAACGTAACAAAAACGAAGATAATCGGCTTGGTCGTCATTCAGATTTGCTGTGTGATTTCAGGTATCATGCTTTCGTCGCAGGTTATGTCCGGCACGTTTTCGTTTGCGAAAGGCTGGGAGATGAATGCGATCGCGTCTGTTATCATAGGCGGCGCGAGCATCGCGGGCGGCATCGGCAACATGCGCGGAACGTTGCTGGGCATTATCTTTATCGGGATACTGACAAACGGTATGACGCTTTTGAACGTGAACGATTATGTCCAGTATATTGTCCGCGGCGGTCTGATGATCTTTGCCGTACTGCTGAGCACGTTTAAAAACAGCCAGCGGGCATAAAATTACCGGGTGGGTCGCCCCGCGCAAAAGAGCGCGGGCAAGCCGCCGGCTACAGGACTATGTGAGAAATGCCGCCGGAATTCTGTTTGCCAGGGGGGGAAGAATTCGCGGCGGCAGTGAGGGGAAAAGAACGGATGCAAAACAGAATACAGAGTGGTATTAAGGGAGTCCAGCATATTGGAATTCCAACGGACGATCTGGAACGGACACAGGCCTTTTTTCAGGCTCTCGGCTTCTGCTGCACATACAGTGCGGCGCTCGACAAGGAAAAACACGTGCGTTTTTTTAAGCGTGATGATATCATGATAGAAGCGTTTGAAACGGGGAATCCTTTGCAGGCCGGCAGGAGCATCGACCATGTTGCGCTGGACGTATCGGATATCGAGGCTGCTTACGCGGAAGCGATCGAACAGGGGTACAGCCCCTTGGAAGGCGAAATCTGTTTTCTGCCTTTTTTTGAAAACGGCGTTCGGTATTTTACGCTGGAAGGCCCTAACAAAGAGAAAATCGAGTTTAATCAGAGGCTGTGATTTATACACGCACAAACAGGGGGACAAATGAAACGCTCGGAAATCAACAAAGCGCTGCGAGAACTGGAAGCGATGGCGAAGGCATATCGCTTCAGCCTGCCGCCGTTCTGCGATTTCACGCCGGAACAGTGGCAAAACAAGGGCCACGAATACGATGAGATTCGCGACAACATGCTCGGTTGGGACATTACGGACTACGGCCTGGGCAACTTCGACAAGGTGGGGTTCTCGCTTGTTACGCTGCGAAACGGCAATCTGAACATGGCGGAGAAATATAAAAAGACATACGCCGAAAAATTGCTTTATTTGCGGGACGGCCAGTATTCGCCGAACCATTTCCACTGGAACAAGATGGAAGACATCATCAACCGCGGCGGCGGGAACCTGCTGATACGGGTCTACAATTCCCTGCCGAACGAGGAGATCGACACGGTAAGCGCCGTGACGCTGCATCTCGACGGCGTGGAAACGGTCGTGCCCGCGGGGACGCAGGTAAAGCTGCTGCCGGGCATGAGCATCTCCATCCAGCCGTACTTGTACCACGATTTCGAAGTGGAGCCGGGCACGGGTGCGGCGCTGATTGGCGAAGTGAGCCAGTGCAACGACGACAACACGGACAATCGCTTCAACCCGCCGGTCGGACGCTTTCCGGCGATCGAGGAAGACGAACCGCCGTATCGGCTGCTGTGCAACGAGTATCCGGCGGCAAAGGAGTAAAGAGTGCTATGGACCAAATAACGGCCCTTGGCGAACTGTTGATTGATTTTACGGAAAGCGGCATTTCAAAAGGCGGGATGAAGCTCTTTGAGCGAAATCCCGGCGGCGCGGTGGCGAATGTGCTCGCTGCTGCTGCCCGGCTCGGCGAGCGCACGGCGTTTATCGGCAAAGTCGGAAACGACATGCATGGGATGTTTTTGAAAGCGACGCTCGAAAGCGCGGGGATCGATACAAAGGGCCTTGTGATGTCGAACGATTTTTTTACAACGCTTGCGTTCGTGGCGCTGTCCGAAACGGGGGAGCGGACGTTTTCGTTTGCGCGCAAGCCCGGGGCGGACACGCAGTTGACGGCGGGCGAAGTTGACGAAGCCATCCTGAAAACGACGGCGGTTTTGCATATCGGCTCGCTTTCGCTGACGGACGAGCCCGCGAGGAGCGCGACGTATCACGCGGTGAAGCTTGCGAAGAAACACGGCGCGGCGATTTCCTACGATCCGAATTACAGGGAGACGCTCTGGACGGATGAAGAGGCGGCGAAAGAACGCATGCGCGAAATGCTGCCGTACGTGGACATCATGAAGCTTTCCGACGAAGAGACGGCGTTGTTGACGGATATAGAATCGCCTGCTGAAGCGGCGAAACGATTAAATGCTATGGGAATACCCTGTGTGGCTGTAACGCTCGGCAAACAGGGCGCGCTGGTGTCCGTCGGCGGCGAAAGCACGATCATGCCCGGCTATCCGATTCCGGCGATCGACACGACCGGCGCGGGCGATGCGTTCTGGGGCGGTTTTTTGCACCGGATGCTGACGATAAGGAAGCGGCCGGACGAGCTGACGCTCAAAGAAGCGGCGGACTGCGCGGACTGGGGCAATGCGGTGGCGACCTGCTGCGTGCAAAAACGCGGCGGCATCCCCGCTATGCCGTCACTCGACGAGGTTTTGGAGCTTATGCGAAAGTAAAAGGGCCGATTTGAATGCGCGCTTAAAGGAAACGAAGCAAGCGAAAATTATGAGTCGTCCGGTTTTTTCATGAGCCGCCCGTAAGAGATGGCGTCCTTCCCAAACCGCGAACGGATGGCGTCCATCGCTTGATCCAGCTTCGCATTTTTCAGTTTTTCGTCCGTCGTGTCGCCGATCAGCGTCATCTGTTCGGCACAGCGATCGGTCAGATTCGTTCCGGTCACGGATAAAAGCCGGACCGGAGCCGACATCGTCCAGGATTTTTCCGCTATGGCGACCGCCGCGTCGTAGATCACTTTCGTGACGTTGGTGGGGGCGGCGAGCTTCTGCTGCCTTGAGATCGTTCTAAGGTAGGGGTCCTTGATCTGAATCTGTACCGTAGAGCAGTAAAGGCCGTGCTTTCGGAGCCGCGATCCGACCCGGTCGCTCAGCGTCAGCAGCCCCGCGTGGATTTCCTGCCGTCCCTGCAAATCGCGCGCAAAGGTGATGCTGTTGCCGATGCTCTTCGGCTGCTCGATATCGTAGCGGTTTTTTACAGGGCTTTCGTCGAGCCCCATGGCGTAATTCCAAATCGTTTCGCCGCCGCGGCCGAGGATCGTTTTCATTTGCTCGCAGCCGGCTTTGGCGATTGCCCCGATGGTGTCGATGCCCATGTTTGCGAGACGCTCGGCGGACGCATTGCCCACAAAGAGCATATCCGTCGCAGGAAGCGGCCATAAGATCGACTGATAGTTGTCTCGCGTAATCACTGTGGTTGCGTCGGGCTTTTTATAATCGCTGCCGAGTTTGGCAAAGACCTTGTTGTAGGAGACTCCGACCGAGATCGTGATGCCGATCTCCTCACGGATGCGGCGGCGCAGCTCGTCGGCAATCTCCTGCCCGGTGCCGAACTTATGCATGGTTCCCGTGACGTCCAGCCAGCTTTCGTCAATGCTGAACGGCTCCACCAGATCCGTGTACTGTTCGTAAATTTGATTGATCAGCTCCGAATATTCCGAATATAAATGATGATGCGGCGTCACCAGCGTCAGGTTGGGGCACTTTTTTTTCGCCTGCCAGATGGTCTCCGCGGTCTTAATTCCAAAGCGCTTGGCAAGTTCGTTCTTTGCAAGGATGATCCCGTGCCGGCTGTCCGGGTCGCCGCAGACGGCCATGGGCACGCTTTTCAGCTCCGGCCGGTCGATGCACTCCACCGAAGCAAAATAGGAATTACAATCGCAATGCAGTATCGTCCGATTCATCTGCAGGCCTCGTATCACAGATTGCGTTCACGGCTTTAGGGTGTGTTTCTAAAATCCGCAAAGCGCATTTTCGCCGTCTCAACTTGCATATTATTGTTAAAAAGCCTCGCCGCAGCACCACTGCACCTGCGTTTTTTGCCTCAATCTGCAAGCCGATCCAGCAAAGCTGCATCTTTTAGGCTTTAGAAACACACCCTAATACCGCGATGGCGTATGCCGGGAGCGACAGCGCGCCGTCCGTAAGCGTCACAGGCGTTTCGTCAATGGTCAGATAGCCGTAGAGGGCGAACGCATCGTACCCGCTTCCGGCAAGGACGACGTCCGCTTCCTCCGTCCCGATATTATAAACCAGCAGGAGCGTGCTGTCCTGATAGGTTTTCGTAACGGCGCAGATCGTGTCCGAAACAAGCGGCTGCGCAACGTCGAGCGCGCCGCGCGCGATTTCGGGATTTTCGTTTCGGATTCGCAGGGCGCGCTTATAGTAAGAATAAAGGGAGAGCGGGTCGTCCATTTGCAGATCGAGGGCGAGGAACTTCTGCTCCACATCGTCCGCCCCCTCCGGCGGCAAGGGCGTTCCGGTAAGGTCCGTGTCCGACCAGTGCATGGGGAGGCGTTTGTTTTCGTCCTTGGTGCCCTTGCTGTTCATGCCGATTTCTTCGCCGTAATAGACGAACGGAGTACCGTTCATCGTCAGCAAAATTCCCGCCGCAAGCTTCATTTTACTCAGGTCGTTTACGTAATGCGCGCTGATCCTCGACGTATCGTGGTTGCTTAAAAACGGTGCGTCGATAAAGCTCGGGTCGATTGCGCCGTATATCGTTTCGCTCTGCGTCAGGAGCGAGGCTAATTTTGCGCCGGTGCCGCGGTTGACCATCGTCGCTATGCTTCCGGTCGCCTGCGCGAGCGGGAAATCAAAAAAACTCGCGACGCCGCTTTTGTAATATGCGGACAGCGTTACGGGGTTGGTTTCCCATGCTTCGCCGACGAGGTACGCATCGGGATTGACGCTCAAAACATACTGATTGAACCATGAAAGGATTTCGATGTTCGAAGAAGTGCTCCCGGAGACGTATTCCTTTACGGCGTCGAGCCGGAAGCCGTCCACGCCCATTTCCAGCCAGAAGGAAGCCGCGGCTTCCAGTTCTGAACGGACAAGCTCGTTTTCGAGCGCGAGGTCCGGCATCTGGTCCCAGAATACGCCTTCGTAATACCATTCGGTGGCGCCGACCTGATACCAGCCGGTCGCGCCAGCTTTTTCCGTGGAAAAATGATAATAAGACGCATAGGGGCAGACGCTGTAGTCGGGCTGCTCGCCTTCGGCGAGGGACTCGTAGTATTGCACGGCCTCTGTGAACCACGGGTGCTGCGCGGACGTGTGGTTAAACGGGAAGTCGATGATCAGCTTGATTCCGCGTGCATGGCACTCGGCTAAAAGGGACTGGAAGTCTTCCAGCGTGCCGTAGGACGGATCGACGTCGCAGAAGTCGGTGACGTCGTATTTGTGATAAGTTGGAGACGGCATTATGGGCATCAGCCATATTCCGGTGAATCCCAGGTCCGAATCGGTCGTATCGTCGCCGTCGTTGAGGTAATCGAGCTTTTGAGCGACGCCGTTCAGATCGCCGGTGCCGTCGGCGTCGCTGTCGTAAAACGAAGATACGAAAATTTCGTAATAGGTGCGGTAGTTGTCGTCCGGCATGTTGAGTGCGTGCCGATATGGGTACGCGTCGTTTTGCTGTTCGTCGCCGGATGTCTCCGCCTGCGGCGCGGAATTGCAGCCCGCGAGCGAAAGCAGCATGGCGAGTGCGAATATGGCCGGCAGCAGCCGTTTATGCAAAAAACTCATCATAGATAGATTTTAAAATAACATGGATGGATTGGCAAGGACCACGGGCCGGTTTACGCTGTCCGGTCCGAGATTTTTTTATGTATTTTCCATTTTGCATTGCGGGCCCGGCTGCGCGGGATCGGCATCACAGCTGTCTAGCAGACCGATTACCTCCGCCTGCGTGGCAAGCGCCGCCGCTTTTACGGCAAGCGTTTTTGCGTCTTCGATGCTGGTTTTGGAAAGAGCAAGCTTCACCTTTGCCACGGAGGAAGCGCTCATGCTGAATTTTTGCAGGCCAAGCCCTGCCAGAAGCGCCGCGGCGCGCGGGTTTCCGGCAAGCTCGCCGCACATGGACAGCTCTTTTCCCGCCGACCGGAAGGAAGCGACGATTTGTTGAAGAACGCGGAGGAATGCTGGCGCAAACGGCTGGCAATACGCCGAAAGTTCGGAGTTCATACGATCCGCCGCAAACAGATACTGACACAGGTCGTTCGTGCCAATGCTGGCGAAATCGACCTCGCGTGCGGCCAGGTCGGCCGCGATGGCAATGGACGGGACTTCGATCATGATGCCGAGGCGCACGTCCTCGTCAAACGCTACCCTGCGCGCGCGCAGGTCCGTTTTCGCCGCATCGACAAACGCCTTTGCCCTGCGGATATCGTCGATACTGCCGACCATGGGGAACATGATCCGCAAACTCCCGAACGCCGACGCGCGCAGGGCCGCCCGAAGCTGGGTTGCGAACAAATCGGGCTTGTCGAAGCACAGCCGCAGGGCGCGCTTGCCGAGAAACGGATTTTCTTCTTTCGGCAGTTGCATATATGAAAGCGTTTTGTCCCCGCCGATATCCAGTGTGCGGAGCGTGACCGGCCTTGCGCCGGCCTTTTGAAGCACGCGGCGATAGGTGGTGAACTGCTCATCCTCCGTCGGAAGGTGATTGGCGTTCATATAGAGGAACTCCGTTCGGAACAAACCGACAAAATCGACGTACGCGGGGATTTCGTCGCGGTCCGAACCGATGTTCAATCCAACCTGAAGCCGTTCGCCGTCCTTCGTGCAGGCAGGCTTTTGCAGGCATGCGTCCGCCGCGCTTTGGCGCGCCAGCCAGCGCGCGCGCTTTTTTCGCCCTGCGGATGCTTCCCCCGCGCCGGGAGACAGGGTCAGTTCGCCTGCTTCGGCGTCGAGCAGCAGCGCCTGCGCGTTTTGCACGTTCGAAAGCGCGCCCCTGACGCCGACCAGCGCGGGGATACGGAAACTGCGCGCCAGAATCGCCGTATGCGAGGTTTCGCTTCCAATCTCGGTCACAATGCCGAGCACGTGCTTTCGGTCAATGGATGCGGTGTCGCTCGGGAGGAGGTCGTGCGCCACCAGAATGCAGTCGCCCGGAAGCCGGGAAAGCGATTGTTTTGTTTCGCCGCGCAGCGCCAGTAGCAGCCTGTCGCGCACGTCCGTAACATCCGCCGCACGCAGCGCGATCGTTTCGTCCGCCGCTTTTTTCAGAAGCGAGATAAACGTTTCGCAGGCGGCGTATACGGCGTAATCGGCCGACATGTGTTCTGCTTCGATGTTGTCGAGGATTGTTTGTCGCAGGTCTTCGTCCGCAAGGATTTCCCTGTGCGCGGCGAAGATTTTTGCATGCGCCTGTTCGCTTTGCGGAAATGAGTCGATCAGCGCGGCCAGGTCTCCGTCCGCCTGTGATATGGCTTTTTCGACCGACGCGACCGCCTCGTGCGCCGTTGCGTCGCTCAAACTCGTCTTTTGCACGCAGAGCGTCCGCGGCGCATATAGCAGCGCCGGCGCGAGCGCGGTGCCCTCCGAAACCGCGCAGCCCTTCAAAACCACGCGTTCCGGTTTCCAGCCTAATTCAGATTTGTCAGCAGCCATTTTGCCACACCGTCCTTTTCTGCACAGTCCGTAATCACGTCGGCCACGGCGAGGACGTCCCCGGAGGCATTGCGCGGAGCGACGAACATGCCGCAGTACGCGCGCATGGAACGGTCGTTTCCGCTGTCTCCACAGACGACGACGTTGTCCCGTTTCACGCCGAATCGTTCGCAGAGCCGGCTCAGCGCGTCGCCTTTGCTTGCGTCGCCGGCGGTGATTTCAACATCGTTTCCGTGCGTCGTTAAAACGGCCAGGCCGTCGGTCCCGCAAAGCTCCGAAAGCGCCTTTGAAGCGGCGCCGGCGGAAGAAAAGAAGCCGCCGATTTTTTCTATTGCGGCGTCGTTTTTCCGGATACGGCGACGGATGTCGCGCGTTGTGTACGAATGCGGGAAAAACCGCAGCAGCATTCCGATCCGTTCAAGTTTCGGGCGTTCGCGGTCTCCGATGATATCGAAGTGCGCTTGCCGGTCGAAATACACGTTTCCGCCGAAAAACACGCTGGTGGCCGCGCCGCGTTCGACCAGCGCCGACCATGCGGGGAGTGCCCTGCCGCGGGGAATCGGCCGCAAAAAGAGCGTTTCTCCGCCGCGCAGGACGACGCGAGCACCGTTGCTGGTGATAAACGCGTCGACCGCATGCGAGCGTTTCAGGCGTCCCGGCACCATAGCGATGGAACGCCCGGTCGAAATCACCACGGTCCAGCCCGCGCGATGCGCGGCTTCCAGCGCCTGCATGGCGCAGCCGGACACGTTGCCGTGGTTGGCTATCAGCGTGCCGTCCAGGTCGCATGCGAGCAGCCGGCGCGTGTCGGCGTTGTTCGCCGTGCTCGTTTTGCTCATTCGCCGAATCCGCTGTCGATCAGCGCAACGAGCGTGTCCGCGGCGGTTTGCTCGTCCTCGCCTTCGGCCGCGATTTCAACGCGCGTCCCCTGCGTCATGCTCTCGGCGAGCAGACGCAGGATGGACTTTGCGTTGACCGCCTGCCCGTTGGCGTCCAGGTTTTTGATTGTCACTTTGGATGAAAACGTCTTTGCGTTCATCACAAAGTCCGAAGCCGGGCGCGCATGCAGCCCGCTTGCGTTTCGAACGGTTGTCTGTCTGATTACCATCTATGACCTCGCAATTTGTTTTTTATCTTGGGGGATTACGACGATTCGTCCCGCCTCAGTAGGCGCGTTCTCCGTTTTCGAGCCTGGCGATCGCCGGAGCGAAATTGGGCAGATACGCCTTATGCGCGACGAGCAGTTCATCCAGCGCGTCACGCGAGCGGTCGAAGCTGTTGGTCAGCGGGCTCGCGACCAGTGCGCCGAGCGCGGCCTTGTAATCGCCCGTCATAGCCGCCCTGACGGCAAGCTTTTCATAGTGCTTGGCAGCCTGCACAAGCGCCTTCATATGTTCGGGGACGTCTGTGTTCATCGCCAGTGGATAGATGCCGCTCCGGTTCAAAACGCAGGGCGTCTGCACCACGTCGGCGAATTCAAGTTCCGGATAGGTGCCGTAATTCGGATAGCTGACGATCTGCACCTCGCTCGTGTTTTGGTAAACGGCGCGCATCACGTTGATGCCGGCGAGCCCGTAGCCCTGACCGCCGCGCGTGCCCATCACGATTTTATATCCTTCGTAGTCCATCCGGCGGTACAGTTCGATCGCCAGTTCGTCGATGATCATCACCATTTCCGCCCGTTTCTTTACTCGAAACATCTTTTCATAGACGGCCTGCGGGAAAAGGTCCCTTTTGGCCTCGATCCATTCACGGTAGGAGTTGATGAAAAGCTGCGAATCCCGGCTCTGGTAGTCCGCCGTACGGTAATACAGGTCGTCGTACATGATCATGAGCGGATACCCCGTGAAATCCGCGATCTCCCTGGGTACGCCGGAGCCCGTGCCGGACCCGTCCATCTTTACGCCCATGATTCGGGCTACGCCTTCGATAAACGTATCGTAAGCCGTGTCGGACACGTCTTTTCCGTTGACGAACGGTTTCGACCATCCAAGGTGATCGAGGCCGTAGTGCTGCAGGAATACGCTTTCATGCGGGACGCCGTATCCTTCGGCGGTCGCGCCCCAGAGCATCCCGGGCCAGTTGCACAGGCCGACCGTCCGGCATGTCGTCTGCTCCCAGACGGCCTGCGTGAGCATTCCGCTCGGGTTCGCGAGGTTGATCAGCATCGCTTCCGGCTTTGCATGCCGCTCGACGGCCCGCGCGATTTCCACGATTGCCGGTATGTTTCTCAAACCCATCGCCAGCCCGCCCGGGGCGGTCGTCTCCTGGCCGATCAGGTTGTGTTTTTCCGGGATCGTCTCGTCGTAATAGCGCCCTTTGGCGCCGCCGACGCGTATCGTGGAAAAGACGAAGTCGGCGTCCGTTACGGCTTCCTTCAGGTCGGTCGTTATTCCAATTCTGATCGGGACACCGGCTTTTTGCAGCATGTCCCGTGTAAAATTCGCAACGGCTTCCAGGCGCGCCGCGTCGATATCCATCATGACCCATTCCGTCACGGGCACCCGTTCGTATGCGCCGATCAGCTCTTCCGCGAAATTCGGCGTATACGTGCTGCCCGCGCCAATGCTTGCGATTCGGATTCCGTTTTGCATATTCACCGCGCCTTTCCCGACTCAGATGTCGGCTCCGTTCGATTCAATGCACGCTTTATACCAATAGAACGAGTCCTTGCGGCTTCTGTTCAACGTGCCGCTGCCGTCGTTGTCTTTATCGACATAGACGAACCCGTAGCGTTTTTTCATCTCGCCCGTGCTCGCGCTGATGAGGTCGATGCATCCCCAGGGCGTATAGCCCATCAGGTCCACGCCGTCTTCGATTGCCTCGCGCATGGCTTCGATATGCGCCTTCAGATAAGCGATGCGGTACGGGTCGTGGACGCTTCCGTCGGCTTCGGGCGTGTCCTCCGCGCCGAGGCCGTTTTCGACCACCATAAGCGGAACGTTATAGCGTCCGTAAAGTTCGTTGAGATAGTACCGCAAGCCGTCCGCGTCGATCGTCCATCCCCATTGGCTCGCTTCCAGATACGGGTTTTTCACGCCGAAGAGGAAGTTGCCGGACGCTTTGACCGTCTCGGGGTCGGTCGATACGCAGCCGGAAGAATAGTAGCTGAACGAGTAAAAGTCGACTTTGCCGTTTTTCAGCGTTTCCGCGTCGCCTTCCTCCCATTCGATTTCCACGCCCTGGCTTGCGAGCATACGGCGGGCGAACGTCGGGTACGCGCCGCGCACCATCACGTCTCCGCAGAGGTAGTTGCCCGCCTGCATGTTCCGCTGTGCGGCGAGGACGTCTCCGGGGGCGGGCGAATACGGATACTGCACCATTCCGGCGATCATGCAGCCGACCCTGACCGCGGGATCGATCGCATGCGCAATCTGGACGGCTTTTGCGCTGGCGATAAACTGATGGTGCAGCGCGTTGAAACGGATATTCGCGTCGTCCGGCAGCTTTCCGGCTTTGTGAAAGTCCAGCTGTAAAAATTCGGGCTTCGGCATAATGCCGCCCGCCATCATGCCGCCGAGCGGCGAGCTGAGGATATTGATTTCGTTAAACGTGAGGTAATACTTGACCAGCCCTTTGTACTCGTTGAACACTGTTTCGCAGTATTTCACAAAAAAGCCGATCGTTTTGCGGCTTGCCCAGCCGTTGTATTTTTCGACCAGATGAAACGGCATTTCGTAGTGCGAGAGCGTGACCAGCGGCTCGATGCCGTGCTTTTTGCAGCACTCGAACACCTTTTTGTAGTGCTCGACGCCCGCGCGGTTCGGCTCGGCATCGTCGCCGTTCGGGAAAATGCGCGTCCATGCGACGGACATGCGGTAAGCCCTGAAGCCCATCTCGGCAAACAGCGCGATGTCCTCCTCGTAGCGGTGGTAATGGTCGATCGCCTCGTGCGAGGGGTAATACGCGTCCTCCCGCATGGTCGGCGTAAAAGCGCGCGGTTTCGTTCGCGTGCCGGCGGTCATCAGGTCGGCGGTGGAGACGCCCTTGCCGTCTGCGTCCCATGCGCCCTCGCACTGGTTGGCGGCGGTAGCGCCGCCCCAGAGAAAATTTTCGGGAAAGCGTTGATCCATATGGTTCTCCTTTGCGGCAGGTGCGGCGCTGAGCAGGGGGGGGGGTTAGCGCCGCGCCTGCTTTCGGTTGAATGGTTAAGCTTCGGTGCCGGCGGTTTCCGCCGCGAGGGCGGCCTGCTCCTTTTCATAGAGCTGCCTGTCGTACGCCTTGATGAACGGCTGGTATACCAGGTAGCCGACGATGATGCCGATAACCGGGATCAGCAGGTTTTGCCATGCCATCGCGCCGAGGAATTCTCCGACGCCCATCGGCATGAGGGTCAGCATCAGGACATAGGCGGGTTTGAAGAAACCGATGGCGTAGCCGGCCCATACCAGCAGCATCGTGACCAGCGGCGTGAGCATGAACGGAATCGCCAGAATGGGGTTGTACATGATCGGGTAGCCGAATGTTGCGGGTTCGTTGATACCGAACAGGCCCGGCACGAGCGCAACCTTGCTGACGGCGCGGACCTGTTCCGACTTGCCGCGCAGGCCGCGCAGGACCAGGCCGAACGTATTGCCCGTGCCGCCGGCCGTCATCATCGATGTGATCAGCATGGAAGCGTAAAACACCGGCTGCTCGCCCGCGGCGACCGCTGCCGCGTTGGCCCCGATATTCTGCATCAGGACCGCCATCAGGGCGATGAAGACCACCATCGTGCCATGGATGCCGAACGTCCAGAGCAGGCATGCAAAGATGATCACGAGCATCATGCCCGGCACGCTGTTGAGCGCGGAAAGCGGAATGGAGAGGATATACGTGATCAGTAACGGCAGCGTCATCTGCCCGGCGGTCAAAATCGAAAGCGCCGTGCCGATGCCATACCATATGATGACGTTAAACAGCAGGGGGAGCGCCGCCGAAAACGCGTCCGAGAGGAACGGCGGAACCACGTCCGGCATTTTGATTACGATGTTATGCTTCTCGCAGAAGCGCGTCAGCCGGACCGACAGGATCGCGATGATAATGGCCACGAACATGCCCTGCGCGCCGAGGTAGGTCGAATCCAGCACGGACATCGTCGTGCTGCCGTCGGCCAGCGTCACGGTCTGCACGGGCGCGCATACGGCCAAAAAGCAGACCAGACTTACGATGCCGTTTTGCAGAGGTTTCATGCCGTGCGCTTTCGCATAGTTGTATGCGATCATAAACGCGATGAAGACGCTGATGCTGCCCATCGTCATGTTATACGGCGTGTACAGAATCGTGTAGATCGCGTCCGACGTTGTGAACCATCCGAACAGCGTCGGGATCGTCGCGATGATCTGGAAAAACGCGCCGACGAGGATGAGCGCCATCGTCGCCATGAGGGACTTGCTGATGGCGGAGAACCCCTTGTTCGTCGCGAGTTTTTCACCGAAGCGCTGCAAGCTTTTCATAAACTTGCTTTCGAAGATCTTGTCCGCCTTGCCTTGCTTGGCTTCCATAGGTAATACCTCCCTTTTGATTTGGTTTGTTTACTGCACCTGACAGAGCTTTTTTATCTGTTTGAAGATGTTTTCCGCGTTTCCGATGGCATAGTCGTATGGAGCGATGACCGCCACGGGTTTTTTTGTGTTGCTTTCGACGGAGCTTTTTTGATACGACACCTGCGGCCCGAGCAAGATGACGTCGTATCTTTGATAGACGTCGTCATAATCGTTCATTCCGCGCGCAAGGATCTCCAAATCAATATCGTGAGCCGACGCGTATTTTTCGAGCTTTTTCATCAGAATACTGGTCGACATACCGCCTGCGCATATCAACAGGACTTTCATTTACTTATCCTCCTTCCCGGCGTTTTGCCGTATTGTTTTTCGCAAATCGATGAGTTCACCGATCAGTTCCATGGCCAAAGCCGCGCACATCAAATGGTCCTGCGCGTGCGAAAGCAGGATGTCGCCGCCTTCAAACGCGCCTTTTGCATACAGCGCGAGCAGCTCGGAATGCGTCTTGTGCGCCGCGCGCGAATATTCGTCCGCGCTTTTCATCAGCGCCGCCGCCTGTTCGTAGTCTCCGGCTTTTGCGGCTTTCAGCGCGTCGAACGCTGCGCCGCGGGCCGCGCCCGCGTTGGAAATAATCGCCATTGCGATTTCTTCGGTCCGTTCGTCCAATGCCATAGTGTTCATAGGCCTCCTTCGTGTTACAGCTTATATTGAATCATGAGAATATTTGCCAGTTCGTCGTCCGGAAAGATGATATGGAAAGCCTTTTCAAGCGGCTTGAGTTCCTTGCGTAGCGTAGCGTACGCTTCGCCGTGCTGGCCGATGATCTCTTCTTTGCGAAGGTTCTGTGGCGTCGCCGCGCCCGAACAGAGACGGTTGACCGAGCAGGCGATGTGCATCAGCAGCCCGACTTCCGTGTCGATGGACATGGGTACGATGCTCGCGTTGAAGTGTTCCACGATTGCCGGAAGCAACCGCCGGAGCTTTTTCGTGTCCGCAAACTCGAACTGTTCTTCGAGATAGTCGAATACCTGTTGGGTGTCGATTCGCTGCTTTTCGCGGTTCTTGCCGCGCAGGACCTCCGGGAGCATCGACGCGTCGCACCCGAGTACGTCCCCGACGGGAATGAACGGGATACCGAAGAGCTTCGGGTCGTGCGTGCCGACGATGCAGACGGGAAACACCCGCTTCTGCAGGGCGGACAACTCCGTCTTCAGCCGCTCCCTGTCGGCGCCGGCGAGCGCGACGACCTCCATGTCGCCCGGCTCCCCATACCGCTCGATGTACGATTTCAGTTCCTGTGCGCCGCCGATGCCCGTCGTGCACAGCGTGACGATCGCCCGGGGAAGCGGCTTGCGGTAAAGGTCCAGGCTCTGCATTACGACGGGGAAGAGCGCATCCGCATCCTGCGCGAGCGCTGCCCTGCGGGAACACTCGATTCCGAACAGCGTGACAGGAAACGCGATTGCGCGGACCTGGACGCCGGTCTCCAGCGCCGCAGTGTCCAGCAGACGCTCCAGAAAATCCATATCGTACAGAGCGACGATCCCGCCGTCGCCGCGATGGATGCGCTCGATGCAGTCCTTCAGCGCGGCGTACGTCGTCCCGGCGTCCTGTTCGAACGGGATGTCCAGCGCGAACGTGTTGTCGCCGCCGACTACGGCGTTGATACAGGCGCTCAGCGAAGTCGCCACGCCGGCGCCGTGCAGCGCGAAGAGGATCACGGGCTTCGTCGTGCTGACGGCCGGCTCCGTCTCCGCGCAGAGGAACAGGGTGATCAGCATGGCCTCGTCCAGCGGGAGCTTATGCCCGAACGTCTTTTCCAGCTGCTGCGTAAAATCCAGCGAAAGCGCATATTCCGTACGATGGCGTTCCACGATTTCGGCAATCTGCTGATTGCTGAGCATCTGCCGCGACAAATCGTTCTTGGAGAGCGCGGAAACGTGCAGGCATAATCCGTAAAACACGGACGGCGGGAAGCCTTTGCCCATCCGCGCGGTCGCGTCGGAAAGGAAGGTTTCCACCAGCGAGATGATCTGCGGGCCGACAAGGTTTAACAACTGCTCCTTGTTTACGGTCTGGCTGATCGTCGCGTTCCAGTACTGGCGGAACATGGCTTCATACTCGATGCAAAGCATGGACTTCACGTCGCTTTCCGTCATGCCCAGCGCCAGCAAATCGTCCGTCCTTCGGTCGATCTCGTCGTACAGGCTGCCAAGGAGCAGCTTTGCGCGGTCGATTGCGCTCATCTCCATCGTCGACTCCGAAAACTCGTAGCGGTAATCGTCCGGGATCAGTTCTTCGACTTCGGCGCGGCGCTCGTGGTAGTGGAGGAAGCCTTTGCGCACGGCCGAACCGAAATCCGTCATATATAAATAGAGACGGTCCTGGCCGTTGCTGTGTTCGCGCAGGTATGCCGTGGCGGCGCCGCGCTTGATGTCGGCCTTGAGCTGCAGGATGTTGTTTCCTGTGCAGTCGTAAAGCAGCAGGCAGCGCAGAAGTTCGGCGTTTAAAACGATCGTCCGCTTTGCGCGCGCGGCTTCGAGCGTTAAAAAACTCTGAATCAGCGTCATGCGCTCGGAGAGCGGGCGTTCCGCAAGCGCGGGAAGCGGGATGGCGATCGGCAGCGTTTTCTCATAAAATTCGCACGCGGGCTTGTTGCTGCGATCGCACGCGACGATCAGGATCGGGCAGTCCCGTTCCTGCGCGGGCGCGGATTCCGCATAGGCGCTGAGTTTGGCGATTCGGCCGCGGCCCCCCGGAGAAAGGAACTGCGCGTTGTCGATGTGCAGGATGCCGCCGCGGGCGGAACAGTAGGCGCCGCTTTCGTTGTCAAGCGACAATTCGCCGGCCAGCCCGGCCTCATTTTCCTGATAGGCCCGGCAGTCCAGAACGACGAACGGAGCCTCCGCGGGCAGTATGCCTTCCTGCGTTGCAAAACGGTGCATCAGCATCGCAAGAAAACTTTTTCCAACGCCCTGATCGCCGATCAGCAGCGCGCTCAGGCTTTTTCCGGGATAGATCAGCGCGGCCTTTGCCAGCTGTACGGCGTGCTGCAGGCTGCCTTCCGCGCCGACCATATTGGAAAAACAACCCTGCTCGGCGCGCCTTGCGTGGCCGGCCAGACGATACAGAACGGGACGTCCGTTCGATTTTTCGACGCGGCCTTCCGAAACGAGTTCGTTGAGGAGGCTGCTGACGTTGGTGCGGCCGATTTTCAGTGCGGTTGCGATGCTTTGCGTGGAAATTCCGCAGGGTGGATCGGATGCGGCTTGGAGTTTGATAAAATCCAGAATGCGCTCTTTGTTAAATTTCACGGTGTTACACCTCCAATGAGAGTGTACACTTAATACAGTATCCCTACCATATACTGATCTATTTTTGATGTCAAAATGGATACTGTATGCCGAAATCGTGATAATTCAGACACTAGCAAGCGATCCGCCCTGGTTTTTTGGATACAAATCAGAATGGTACAGATTTTTTCGCAATTTTTCGGCGCTTTGCGGCAATAGTGTATTCACGTGTGTAGGATCATTCGGCTGTGTATTTATCGAATATTGAAATTGACCGACTTGATAATGGCGCGGCGGCAAAGAAAAGGGCGATGGGAAGCTGATGGAATTGGGAGAACATCGTGGCGGTTGACTCAAACGGGCTGAAATTTTCGTTCGCACGAAAAAAACGCCCCCATGGGGGGACGTGCAGACTGTCGTAGAAGTTTCGGGGTTGCTAAGGGCACGAACCCCCCTTAACCCATTTATTCCTATGTACCAGATTGGGCGGTTTCCCTGTGCGCTTTGCCGCCCCCTTCAAAGGGCGAGCAGTGGAAACGTGGTTATCCGTCGGGAAACGAGTTTTAACAGCTCATCGTCCCCAGCAGCGGTATAAACTGCGGGAAATTTCGCCCGCGGCTTCCTGCAGCGCAGGTAAAAACGACAGCAGGTCGTCCGGGTTTTCCACGCCGACAAACCCGCTGAACGAAAGCGCCGCGACGATGTTCCCTTCGCAGTCGCGCACGGGGACGGCGATACAACTGCCGTTTTCCGCCGATTCTTTGTTGTCGAAGGCGTATCCCAGTTTTGCGACTTTCCGCAGTTCCTGCCAGAACAGATCCGGATCGGTGATCGTATGCTGCGTCAGCGGTACCATCTCGCAGGAATCGATGATCTGCTCCACCAGACTGACCGGCAGTTCGGAGAGCAGTATTTTGCCGCCCGCGCATGCGTAAAACGGCAGGTTGGAATAGAGCGGAGGGATGTAATCGACGAGGTTGCGCGTGCGGGACTGCTGAAGGATATAGCAATGTGCCCCCTCGCGCACGATCAGGTTCATCGCCTGGCCGACCGCCGCCGTGTTCTTCTCCATCACAAAGGACGCCACTTCCTTCAGCGCGAGGTAGAGGTTTTCCTTCTCCATCACAAAGCTGATCTTCTGCCCCGTGATATAGCGGTTATCCCCGCATTGGTACACCCAGCCGTTGACCTCCAGCGTTTTTAATATGCGAAACGCGGTGGATGGACTCATGTCGCATTTTTTTGCAATCTCGTTGACGCCGAGCCGCTGACGCTCCGTGCGCAATATGTCCAGCACGGCGAGCGCGCGGTCGACCATTTTGATCGTATCGCTGCTTTTCGTAATTTGCTCTTCCATTTGTGTCATTCCCGCTTGCTCCATAGTTAGACGCGCGCGTCCTTTTAGCTTCTTTGCCGTTTGAACTCCGCATACCGCCGAAAAAAAGGACTGCGCTGCGGAGAGGTTTCGTGCACAGCTTCGCCTTAAATGGAATTTATATTCCATTATAGGGGTAATTTGCTGAAAAAGGACGTACACCGATCTTTTTAATACTATAACGTATCGCGTTTTACTTGTCAATATTCCTTTAATATGGCACTTTTTAAACGCCGGCCGCTGATCGTCGCGCGATATTCGTCGACAATTCGTTTGGATGCAGGGCTCGGTCGTTGCGCCTTTGGCAAAGGCGCCGCCTCGATTTCCGTAAAACAGCATGTTTGTACAAAATACGGAATAGTTATTCCAAATATGCTTTTCACGTGTTTAAAATTGCGTGCCAAATCGAATTTTTTATGGTAGGTCCCGGACAAATTCATAATTTGCGTTGCTTATTTTACAAAAATGCTTCGGTTTCCCCATTGGTTTCTATTTTTTAAGGCGCAATGCCGGTGTTTTTCCATGACAAGGGGTACGCAACCGGAAAAAATCTTTGCCTTTTTTGAAAATACCTGTTGACATTTCGTGAAAAATGATATTAACTTTATATCGGAATAAGTATTCCAACTTATTACGACACATCTTTTCATAAAAAATAAAAGGAGTATCAAGTTATGGCACGCGAAAAACTCACAGGCATCTATATCCCAATGGTAACGCCGTTCAACGAGGACGAATCCATCAACTTCAACGGCATCAAGGAAGTAACGGATTTTCTTGTCCAAAACGGCGTCACCGGCGTAATTCCTTCCGGAAGCACGGGCGAAATGGTCGCCATGACTCCGGCGGAACAGACCGCAGTCAACGCGGCGACCGTGAAAGCCGCGGCTGGCCGCATCAAGGTCGTCTGCTCGACGGGCGCTTACCGTACAAAGGATGTTGTTGAAATGTCTATTGCGGCGGAGGCGGCGGGTGCCGACGGAGTCATGGCCGTAACGCCCTGGTATATGGCGCCGAACGAAAACGAGCTGCTCAAGCATTACGAAGCCATCCGCAAGGCAATCAGTATTCCCATCATGGTCTATCACAATCCGTATTACTCCACCTGCCTGATGAGCGACGAATTTATGGCAAAATTATATAACGAAGGCTTCATCGACGCGGTCAAGGAGCGCCAGGCGGACGTTTACCGCCAACAGGACCTGCGCTATCTCACGGACGACAACTTCGCCATCTTCTATGGTTACGACGTTTGCCCCGTCGAGAGTCTGAGCTGCTGGGCGGACGGCTGGGTCTGCGGCACCGGCAACCTCTTCCCGAAGGAGAACACCAAGGTCTACAACCTCTCCAAGGCGCACAAGATGGAAGAGGCCATGAAGGCGCACTTCGAGCTCGTGCGTCCCTATCTGCCGCTGTTTACAAAACCCACTGCGGACGGAATGCCGACGCCGTGGCTCCAGATCATCAAGGAAGGCCTCAAACTGCGCGGCGTGGACGCGGGCTATTGCCGCAAACCCGTTATCTCCGAACTGCCTGCCGACGTAATGAAGACGCTCAAAGCCGTTCTTAAGGAATACGGATATATCGCATAGGCTTTTCTTCTTCCTCGTCTTTATTATATGATGGACAGCGAGCGGGCCGTAGTTTCATCCGGGCAGTTCGCCCGGATGGAACGAACCGCAACACGGGATCTATTGCGAATCGATCAAGGAGGAATCACAAGTATGCGAACAAAAACAGTCGACGTATTGGTCGCCGGCGGGGGGACGGCCGGTGTGATTGCCGGCATCGCCGCCGCGCGCAACGGCGCGAAAACGATCATCGTCGAGAAGCAGCGTTGCCTCGGCGGGCAGTTCACCGCCGGCATGCAGGGCGCGTGGGTTGGCTTCAGCGACAAAAAAAAGCTTTGCGTTAAAGGAATCGCCTGGGAACTCCGTAACATTTTCAAGGAGCGCAACGCTATCGTGGAAGACGACCCGGACACGGACGTCTGCTTCCTGTACGACACGGAAGTGGCAAAGGTTATCCTGGACGAAGTCACGGCCAGGGAACCGAACCTGGAGTCCTATCTCGACACGTCCATTGTGGACGTCATCTGCGAGGGCGAAACCGTCGCGGGACTTGTCGTTCTTTCGGAATCCGAACTGATGGAGGTCCGCGCCAAAGTCGTCGTCGACTGCACCGGCGACGCGCTCGTGGCCTATAAGGCGGGCGCGCCCTACGAGCTCCGCGAGAAAAAGGACATCCAGCCCATGACGCTTATGGGCAGGATGTGCGGCGTCGATATGGACCGGGTCAAAAAGTATTATGAAGAAAATCCGCCGGTGCACGATACGCATGTGCCGCCGGCCTGGCACGACTTCAAGACGTTCCCGGGCTTCATGCATTTTGGCCTGCATGACGAACTGGAGAACGTGAAACTGCCGGAGGATAAGGAATATCTGCGGAACTGGCTGGGCATTTTCACGTCCACTCCGAATCCCGGCGAAGTTACCATTAACTGCTCCGGCGCGATCGAAGCGCACAGCACCGAAGGGTTCGAAGCGCGCGCAGCCCAGGAGAATTTTTCGCAGAAGTGCCTGTACGACGTTGCGGAAGCGTTCAAGAAATACGTTCCCGGATTTGAACATTCGTATCTGTCGGCCGTCGCCTCCATGCTGGGCGTGCGCGAAAGCCGCCGCATCATCGGCGACTACAAGGTAACGCTGGAGGATTTCAAGTCCGCGCGTGAGTTCGGGGACAGCATCGGCCGCGGCGCAATGCCCGCCGGCGCGCACACGCCGGACGGCGTGACGATGTACGTATACGACCTGGAACCGGGCAAGTCTATGACGATTCCGTATCGCTGCATGCTCCCGAAAGGCAAGGAAGGCCTCCTGGTCGCGGGGCGCTGCGTTTCCTATGAAGCGCCGGTCGCCAACTGCATCCGCTGCATGCCCCAGTGCATGGTCATGGGGCAGGCGGCCGGAACGGCAGCCGCAATTGCGGTCATGCAGGGGACCACAGCCAGAAACGTGGACATCAAGCTTCTTCAGGAGACGCTCAGAAAACAAGACGCCATTTTGTGACCCATACTTCCGGGGACCGTCCCGGCCCCCGGAAAGCATACCATTTGCACCGAACGGCGGGCCATCCGCTTTATCGTCCCGGAAGGCCGGGCCCGACTTCCAATCCGATCAGTCCATTCAGTTCGTCTTTGATCCATAAAAAACGAGTTTGCGAACACATTCTTTCATTTACGATTCGCCGGCCGGAAGGCTGGCAATAAAAAAGAAAAGGAGAAGGTTATGAAAACAACGAAACTGGTTGCTCTCGTGCTGGCGCTGTTGATGGGCCTGTCCCTGGTGGCCTGCAGCAGTAGCAGTACGCCAACAGAAACCGCCACCACCGAAGAAGCCGCCTCCACAACGGAGACTACAACGGCAGCGGAAGAAACCGCAACGGAAGAACCCATTTCTTATGCGGGGCAGAAGCTTGTTATCTGGACAAACCTGACCGCGGACGCTCAATATGAGGTCCTGACGAAGCAGTTCAATGAAGTAGCGGATGAACTGGGCGTCGAAGTCGAAATTGAGAAGGTTGCCTTCAATGAAATGTATGGCAAGCTCGCAACCGCGGCATCCTCCGGCGAAGTCCCCGACATCATGCATACCAACTTCGGCGGCACCGCGTATCTGTATGCCGCTGAGAGCATCATGCCTATGGACGACATCATCGACGCGATCGGCGCGGACGATTTCTCCGAGGCGTACAAATCCGTCCTCACCGGTTCGGACGGACATATCTACGCGATCCCCGACTGGGCGATGCATACTTCGGTATGGTACCGCAAGGATATCTTTGAGGCGAACGGAATCTCCGTTCCGACCACGTGGGACGAGTTCCTTACGGTTGCGGAACAGCTGAACAGCACCGAAATGTCCGGCTTCGCCGTGCCGCTGGACGGCGTTCAGGTTGCGGCCCAGACGCTGTATGAGATGATGTGCTCCGCGGGCGTGTACTTCATGGACCCCGACACGGGAGAGTACTGCTTCGATCAGGAGAAGGAAGAAGCAATCGAGGTGATCGACTATCTGGTCGAACTGTATAAGAACGCTTCCCCGGCGGGTTCGCTGACCTGGTCCTGGGGCGACTACCGTAATGCGCTCTCCGTAACCGGCACCGTGGCCATGACGCTGGATATGGGCGCCGTGATCGGCAACGCGCAGGGGAACAACCCGGATATGGTCGATAAGCTCGGCTGCTTCGATTTCCCGGGTGTTGACGGCAGCCCCGTCTCGTCGTTTGGCTCCGGCTACTGCTTCGTTGCTTCTCCGCAGGAAGATGCGGCGCGCAGCGCGCTGATCGCCGATTTCCTGACCGCGCTCTACACCCCCGAACGGGCGGCGGAACGTGCGTTGTCGCGCCCGATGTTCGCCTTCCCGTCCTACAAGCCCGCGTTTGAGATCTATAAGGCGAGCGACAAAGTCGCGGACTTCCAGGACGAGGTCGAATATATCTTCGATCAGTTCGAAAACGGCACCTGGTACTGGTACGGCATGGAAAATGGTCTTTCGGCCATGTCCGCCTACATTGAGTCCACCAACATCTTTGGCGAGGCTTTGCAGGGCGCGTGCGACGGGACTTACACGTCCGAAGAGGCTTACAATCTGATCAACGACGATTTGATGAGCTTTGCCGGCACTATGTAAATCCGAGTCATTCATTCTGCAACGATGAAAGCTGGGAAGAGCGCAGGTAATTGCGTTCTTCCCAATATTCAAAAGCGCAGGTATGATATCTGTATACCCGTGCGCAGCGGGCACGCGGATGGGATACCGTGAATCTTTATTTAGGGAGAAGGAAGCATGAACTCTGGAACATCACTGAATAAACGCAGGCTGCTCGGCAGCTACGAAAAGAAACATAACCTGATCGGATTCGCGTTCGTGATTCCTGTGGTTATATTTTTACTCATGTTTGTTCTTTATCCGGTCCTGTACAACGTGTGGCTGAGTTTCACCGACTCCTCCCTCATTAAAAAGACAAGCAGCTTTATCGGCATTCAGAACTATATAAAGATTTTCAGCAACAAGCTGTTTTTCAAGTATTTCTGGAACACCTGTAAATGGACCTTCTGGTCGGTTTTGGGCCAGTTGGTGCTGGGCCTCGGGATTGCGCTGCTGATTGCGCGCCCTATGAAGGGCGGCACGGCGCTGCGCAGTTTTCTGCTGATCCCGTATGTGGTGCCGGCCGTGACGCTGGCGCTGGTATCCAAGTGGATTTTAAACAGCGACTACGGCATCGTGAGCTACTGGCTGCAGCAGGCCGGCTTGCTGGAAGCGCGGCAGTCGCTGCTTGCCATGCAGGGCCCGGCCATGTGGGTGGTCGTCATATTGAACATCTGGCGGTCGTATCCGTTCCCGATGCTCATCTACTGGGCGGCCCTGAAGAGCATCGATGGACAGATATACGAGGCGGCGACCGTGGACGGCGCAAATAAATGGCAGACCTTTGTCCATATGACGCTGCCGCAATTGAAAAACACCACGATTGTCCTTGCCGTTCTGCGGGTTATCTGGACGGCCACTTATTACGACCTGATCTTCATGGTAACCGGCGGCGGTCCGTCCGGCTCCACGACGCATTTGCCCATCCTGATCTATCAGGCGTCCTTCGGGTCCTACCAGATCGGCTATGCTGCGGCGATTTCCATGATTCTCGGCGTATTGATGTTCGGCTGCATCATCTTTTACGTGACACGGTCCGGATTAACGGAAGACTGACGGAAGGATTGGTGAATAAGAATGTTTAAAAGCATGAAAAGCTCAAAAATTATGACGAACATCCTGGTTGGCATCCTGATCGCCGTCCTCATCGTAATCGTCGGATTTCCTCTCGCGTGGATGGCGCTGAGTTCCTTTAAGCCGGGCGTCGAGCTCTTCACGATCCCGCCGAAAATCCTGCCGCAGAACTGGTCCTTGGAGTGGTATAAGCAGGCGCTTGGCAACGAAGACGTAATCCATTATTTTCTGAACAGCCTCTTTATCGCCTCGGTCGTCATGGTTGCCGATATGTTTATCGGAACGCTGACCGCATACGGGCTTACCCGTTTCCGGTTCAAGGGGCGCAAAGTGATCCTGATCAGCGTGCTTGCGGCATACTGCGTTCCGCCGATCATGCTCATGCTCCCGCTGTATAAGATTATGAACACCCTGAGCCTCTCGGGCAGCCACGTCGGCGTAATCGTCGCGCATCTGACGATTACGCTGCCGTTCTCGGTATGGCTGCTTGTTTCATTTTTCCGAAAGCTGCCCAAAGAGATCGACGAAGCCGCGGTGATGGACGGCGCCAGCGAAATACAGGTGTTTACGAAAATAGAGATGCCGCTGTGCGTATCCGGCGTGCTCAGCACCGGGATCATGGCCTTCATTATGTCGTGGAACGAGTTTTTGCTCGCCAGCGTTTTGATCAGCAAAGAATCCATGAAGACGCTGACCGTCGGGCTTGCGAACTATATCAGCTCCACGCATATCGACTGGGGCATCATCATGGCGCTTGGGACGATCACCACGATTCCCGTCATTATACTGTTTGCGCTGGTGCAAAAGTATTTTGTCGAGGGGATGACCGCCGGCGCAGTCAAGGGCTGAGGGCAAAGACGGCCTGCGGGTTTGACCGGCGCTGCGGCGTTTTTCGCCTCAATCCGCAAGCCGATTCGGCAAAGCTGCATCATTTAGACTTTGGAAGCATACCCTAGCAATTTCATACCTGCATGCGCGACCAGTTCATATTTTTAATATGAGCTGGTTTATTATTACGGCGTCCTGTATAATATGTACTTTACAGGGGGAGCAATTTTGTGATTCGATACATTATCCGCTATGCATGGAAAAGAGAACCCGTTCTGTATCTGTTTATTTGCCTGAACGTCGTTTTTCTTGTGACGCTGACGGTATCAAACCTTTATATGCCCAAATTGTTTATTGAGGAGCTCACGGGCGAACAGTCCATACGCCGCCTGATTATCATTTCGGCCGTTTTTTTCATAGTAACCGGCGGTTTTTCTTACGCGTCTTCCATTGTGAAGGGCAAATCCCTTTCCGTCATGCAAAAGCTGCGGGCGTTTCTGGAAAGGGACCTGAATTTAAAGATGCTTACAATGGAATATGAAAAATTCGACTCCCCCGAAAACGAAGACAAGCTATATAAGGCGCAAAGCGCGACGAGCAGCTATACGACCGGCTTTCAGTCGATTTACAATCAGATGTTCGAGATCACGTCGAGTGCGGCTTCCATCGTTTTTATCGCGGGCGCAATGGCGATACTCAATCCCGTTTTATTGATGTTTATCGCGCTGAATTTAGCGGTTTTATTGTTTTCGTCCTATCAATCCAACCGGTACATTGCGAAGAAAAGCCTGGAAAACGCGCACCTGAACCGCAGAGAGTGGTATCTGTCGGACGTTGTCTATAATTTCGATTATGGCAAGGATATCCGCGTGTATGGGCTTGCGGACTGGCTGCTTGGGAAATATCGCGGCGTTTCGAAGCAGCGGGCCGCGGTCGAAAGCGATAAAAACAAACGGCTGTTCAAACATAACGTTGTCGACCTCACCTTCGCGCTGTTACGGGAAGGCTTGGTCTATTTCTTCCTGATCGCGCAGTGCCTCGGCGGGAAAATGAGCATTGCCGATTTTTCGTTTTATTTTTTCTCCGTTGCGGCGTTTACCACCCTGAGCAACAGCCTTGTGAACAGCGCGACCCATACCGTATCCCAATTTCAGTATGTCGGCGCTTATCTTGAATACATGGGCATAGACGCCGAGGACGGCAAAGCGTCGGACCAGGTCGAACCGTCGGACGCTTACAGGATCGAGTTTGAAAACGTGTGGTTCCAATATCCGGGAAGCGAAGATTACGTTTATAAGGACTTCAGTTTCCGCCTCGAGCCGAATGAAAAGCTGGCCGTTTTAGGCCTGAACGGCGCGGGGAAGACGACGCTTGTAAAGCTGCTGCTGCGGCTTTACAGGCCGGTAAAAGGCCGTATCCTGCTCAACGGGCGCGATATAAACACGCTTGACTATGCGTCGTACATCCGGTTGTTTGCGACTGTTTTTCAGGATTCGGTCCTGTATGCAGCCACGCTGAAGGAGAACGTCTACATGGCGCACGAAGGCGCGGAGGACAAAGCGCTCGAAGCAATCAAGCTCGCGGGGTTCGGCGAAAAACTCGGCGCATACGAGAAGGGGCTCGATACCGAGCTGACGAAATTCATCAAGTCCGACGGCGTCGACGTTTCGGGCGGGGAAAAGCAGAAGATCACGCTTGCGAGGGCGCTGTACAAAAACGCCCCGTTTCTGATACTCGACGAACCGACGTCGTCCCTCGATGCGATTGCCGAATACGATCTGTATAAAAACCTCGCCGAAATTTCCGAAAACAAGACTGTGCTGTTTATTTCGCACAGGCTGGCAAGCACGCGTTTTTGCGACCGGATTATCCTGATCGAGGACGGTGGCATAAAAGAGATCGGGACGCACGACGAACTGCTCGAAAAGCAAGGCAGATATTTTGAAATGTATACGATGCAGGTGAAATACTACCGCGAAGGCGAGGCGAACGGACATGAATAAAGAAAAAAGAGGATTTCTTTATGAAATGAATACGCTCAAAACGGTGTTTTCGGTGTATACTTCGATATCTTCCAAATACACGCTGGCGGTTTTCCTGCAAGCCTTTCTCCAATCCGCTACGCTGATGATCTACGTTTTCGTGCCGAAGTGGATGATCGACGGCCTTACCGACGCGAAAGGCGCCGGGTATTTTGTCGTGATCGTCGTTTTTGCAATTTCCGTCAATTATCTGTTCGGGCTTATCGTTAAACGGCTTAACTGCTACACCGCCTCGAACAGCGGCTACATCGCCTCTGAATTTTCAAGGAAAGTCGCTTATCGACTGATGAACGTTTCCTTTGAAAAAGTCGAAGACGCAAGATTCATCGAGTTCAAGGAACGGGCCCTGTTCCCGGTGTTCAACAGGGACGTCCTGGCGCAGCTTGCCAAATCGTTCCCCGACCTGGCGCAGTGCGTAATAACGATCATTGGAATCGCGGCGATCCTTGCCGCCGCCAACCCGATTTTGATCTTGCTGATCATCATTACGAACCTGATCAGTTACGCGCTGAATGTGAAAAAGCAGGAAAGGGCCGTTGAGCTTACGAAAAAGATCTCTTCCATGAACAAGGAGTTCGGCTATTTTATCCGGACAATCCGCGGCAAAGAATCCGGGCGGGAGATTCGCGGCTACAGTGCAAGTGAATTCCTGATGTCGATGGCCAGAGATTTTGACAAACGCATGTTCAAAGACCAGGAAAGCAACAACGACAACGAATACGGCTTCGACGCAAAAGTGAAGCTGATCAACGCGCTCCAAAACGCGCTTGCCTATGGGTTTATCGGCATTTATTCCATTTACAAGCATTTAAGCATCGGCAATTTTTCGATGTATCTTTCGGCGGTGATTACGTTTTGCACCACCACGAACAAATTGCTGGATTTATTCGTGCAGATCAGGACGAACGCGAAATATCTTGAGGATTTCATTGCGTTGTACGAGCTTGAAACGGAGGAGGACAATCCGAACGCGGAGGCGTTAAACGCGCCGGATAAGATTGAAATAGAGTTCCGGGACGTTTATTTCCGATACCCAAATACGAAGAACTACGTTTTAAGCGGCGTCAGCTTTACAATCGGCAACAAGGAGAAAATCTCCATTGTCGGACGAAACGGCGCGGGGAAAACCACCATGATAAAGCTGCTCTCCCGATTATACAAGCCGGAGAAAGGCGAAATCCGCGTCAACGGGAAAAATATAAACGATTACGATTACGCAAGCTATAACCGCCTGCTGTCCGTAATCTTTCAGGATTTCAAGGTTTTTGAATTCACGATAAAAGAAAACATTGCGCTCTGCGATGAGGGAAGCGGGGCCGCCGATTCAAAAACGCTGGAAGCCGCTGAAAAAGCCGGCATCAGCGATTTCGTCTCGCGGCTGAAGAACGGCGTCGGGACATCTATCGGGACGACCTTTAGCGAAGACGGCATAAATCTTTCCGGCGGGCAACGACAGAAAATCGCCATCGCCCGAGCGGTGTACAAGGACAGTAAAATGATCGTCCTCGACGAACCCACGGCGGCGCTCGACCCCGTTGCGGAAGCGGAGACCTATGAAAAGCTGAACGAGCTCATTGCCGGGAGAACGGCCGTTTATATTTCCCACAGGCTGTCGTCATGTAAATTCTGCGACAGAATCCTTCTGCTTGAGCGGGGGACTATTACGGAAGAGGGGACGCACGACGCGCTGATGAAGCGCGGCGGGCTGTATGCCACAATGTTTCAATTACAGGCGGACGCACTGTTGGCCGGAAAGCAAATGTAAGCGCCCCTCCTAAAATATGGCTTTACGAGGGTCGCCGTCCGTCGCTTTTTTAAAATAGAAACAGGCTTCGGCGGTGCTGCCGGATGCGATTTGTCAAATGTTGGGGGTATCGAGCGGTTATGCCCGGCCGCCCTCCAGATAGCCCGTGATTACTTTGTGGAGCGCATCCCTGGCCAGGACCGCGCAATGCTTGTGATCGTCCGGCAAACCGTCCAGGGCCTCGTCGATCTGAAGGGGCGTGATCTCCATGGCTTTCTGAATGTCCGCGCCTTTTACCATCTCCGTCAGGATACTGCCGACTGCCCGCGTGCAGTCGCAGCCGTCCGTCTGGAATCCGATATCTTCGATTACGTCCGCCTTGATTTTCACCCAGATTTTCATCGTGTCTCCGCACGGCCCCGTATAAGAGACGTATCCGTTCGCGTCGCTGAGCGCATGGTAATTTTTCGGCTCGCTGCCAAGCTCGACGATCTTTTTCCCATACTTCTGGATCAGCATATCGTTGAGCATCTCCATAAACGTCTTCGATTGTCCCTGCTTACTCTCCGTCATGTTCTTCTCCTCTGATAAAATTCCGGATCGATTTTATGGGCTTTGAAAAGCCCGGTTTTTTTCTATTATACAATAACCGGGCGGCGGGCGCACTTGTTTACCGGCGCAAAAATTTTGCCGAAACGCCGGTTACTGCGCTTTGCCCCGCAATTCGTTATAGATGCTCGTTGCGTCGTCGTATCGCCGCTTCCAGGCGGCAAGCGCCTGCGCGTCGCTGCACTTTTCTTTGCTTCTGGCGAATCGTGCGTCGAGCGTAACGGCGCTTTCGCCGAGCGTGAGCTTATCCGCAAGGTACAGCAGCTTTGCCTCGGCCGAGGGAGACGCACCCAGATCGTGATGCCGCGCCACGATGTCCGCCGGAGCCGGCCAGCCGGCGCGGTCCAGCAGCTTTGCGCCCTTTGCCGGATGTCCATTCCCATACGTGCGTGCGATATCGTGGAGCATGCAGGACGCGCGCAAAAGACCCAGATCTACCTGCGGACCCGCTTCGGCCAGCGAAAGCGCCGTTTTCGCCACGGCGCAGCCGTGCGCGCGGACTGAATCCGGCGTTTCCATTTTGTCCAGCAGCGCGTCAATCTCGATATCCGCCGGGAACACGCCGGGCTGAAGGCCAAGGCTTCGCACGGACAGCGCTGCCCCGACTTCGATAGCCGTGACGCCGCCCCATGGCTGACGGACGGTGAGCACGCTGTCGATCGGGAGGCCCATCAGGGCGCAGAGCCATGCGCGCCCCGAGCCGCCGTGTCCGACGACGGCAATATCGCCGCTGGTTTCGCCGATCAGGCGCGTCATGCGGCACTCAAGCCGCACCCCGGCGTCCAAAAAGCTCTCGCCGCCGGGCGGCGCAACGGTGCCCATATGCCGTCCGCGGGCGGCGTACGCC
>CAYUUB010000002.1:0-33175 GCA_964447725.1 uncultured Oscillospiraceae bacterium | reverse complement strand
CGAAAGGGCCGGGACACACGGTCCGCAGCGAATATCAGCGCGGCGCGGGCGTTCCGTGCCTGATTGCGGTCCAGCAGGACTATACAGGCAAGGCCAAGAAGACGGCGCTTGCATATGCGGCGGGCATCGGCGCGGCGCGCGCGGGCATTCTTGAAACGACGTTCCGCGAGGAGACCGAAACGGACCTCTTCGGCGAGCAGGCGGTACTCTGCGGCGGCGTGACGGAACTGATGCTGGCCGGATTCGAAACGCTCGTTGAAGCGGGCTATGCGCCGGAGAACGCATACTTCGAGTGCATCCACGAGATGAAACTGATCGTCGACCTCATCTACAGCGGCGGATTCGAAATGATGCGCTATTCCATCAGTGATACGGCGGAGTACGGCGATTACGTAACCAGCAAACGCATTGTGACCGAAGAAACGCGTAAGGAGATGAAAAAAGTGCTTGCGGAGATTCAGGACGGTACGTTTGCGCGCAACTGGATTCTCGAAAACCGCGTGGGCCGGCCGCATTTTAACGCCATGAAGCGACAGGGCGCGGAAACGCAGTTGGTCAAAGTCGGCCAGCAATTGCGCAGCCAGATGACGTTTTTGAAGAAATAACCGTTTACAGCGGCGAACAATCCGGAAGCGCTCGTTCGACGGACAACAAAACACAAAGCGGCTCCGCAAATCCCTGCGGAGCCGCTTTGTTTGCGCTTTAAAAAGCGTTTATTCATCCTGCTTTTCGCAAAGGAGCCGCAGCGCTTCAAGATAACCGTTCAGGCCGTGCCCTTTGACGGTCGCGATGCACGCACTGCGAATATACGAGACGTGCCGGAATTCCTCGCGCTGATCGGGATCGGAGATGTGCACTTCCACGGCGGGGACGCCGACGGCCTTGAGCGCGTCGAGCAGCGCAATGCTCGTGTGCGTGTAAGCGCCGGGATTGATGACGATTCCGTCCGCCGTTTGATACGCGCTCTGGATCGCGTCCACGAGATTGCCCTCGTGGTTGGACTGCACGAAGGTAACCGAGACGCCGAGGGACACAGCCTCAAGACGAATCATCTCAACCAGGTCGGCATAGGTTTGTTTGCCGTAGATATCCGGCTCGCGCAGGCCGAGCAGGTTCAGGTTCGGCCCGTTAATGATCAGAATGTTCACAGTAATCCTCCCATATGGCTTGCGCGGCTGTTTCCGCCGAGCCGTCGTTTTGCGCCGCTGCGTCGCGGAAACGTTCGTAAAGCGGCTGCCGCCGGCAGTACATCTCGGAAAGGTCGGCGTTTTCGGAGAGCGGACGTCCGGCGCGCTCGAGCGAACGCACGTCCCGCTCGATCTGATAGATGCGCCCGTTCTGCTTCAACGAAGCGTAGTTGCGCGGGTCCTTGACGATGCCGCCGCCGGTGATCAGGATATTGCCGCTTTCCTTGCCCCATTTTTTCGCCTGTTCACGCTCCATCCGGCGAAAGGCTTCCTCGCCGGAGGACGCAAAGATGGCGGGAATCGTGCATCCGGCAGTTTTTTCGATTTCGGCGTCGAGATCGACGGCTCTCCGTCCGGCGATCCGGCTGAGCGCATTGCCAATCGTGGTTTTCCCGCTGCCCGGCATGCCGACCAGTACGATATTCTGCATGTCCCGGTAAAGCTTTTTCAGGAGGCGCTCGTTTTCGGAGTTCGGTATTTTTTGGCCAAAAAACAGTTCTTCCGCTGCTTTTGCTTGCGAAACCAGCATTGGAAGGCCATCCGAACAGGGGATGCCGAGCGCGTCGGCCCGGAGTAAAAGCGCCGTCCTGCGCGGATTGTAAATCAAATCCAGCACGCCTTTGCAGTTCGGGAACAAAGCCGGGCCGGCGGGCATCACGCCGGTGTTTGGATACATGCCGACGGGCGTTGCGTTGACGAGGACCTCCGCGTCCGCGTGGCGGGCGAGATTTTCATAGTTATCCGGCCCGCTGCGGGAGATCACGACGACCGCGGACGCGCCGCTTTGCCTTGCGACATACTGCGCGGTCAGAGACGCGCCGCCGCTGCCGAAGATCACGACCTTGCGCCCGGCAAACGAAACGCCGGCGCGCCTCGCCATATAGGAAAAGCCATATGCGTCCGTATTATAGCCCTTCAGCGTGTCGTCTTCCTGCCGGACGATCGTGTTGACGCTGCCGATGGCGCGCGCCGTTTCATCGAGCGAAGAGCAGCATGCCATCACGTCGCGTTTGTAAGGGATCGTGACGTTCAGGCCGCCGATATCGTCCCTTTGGAGAAACGCTGCAAGCTCCTCCGGCTCCAGCTCGATCAGCCGGTAACCTTTCGCTCCCAGTTCCCTATGGATCGGGACGGAATAACTATGCTTCAGGCTGCGCCCTATGAGTCCGTAGATGCGGCCTTCCATCATTCAGACCATCGAGTAGTTGCCGAGGAAGGTGAAGCTTTCGCTGATGCGTTCCAGCTCCTCCAGCATGGGCAGAACGCCGGGCTCGCGCACGGAAGCGTCCAGCTCAAAGAAAAAGATAAACTCGAAGTTGCGGCCGGTCACGGGACAGCTTTCCAGCTTGCTCATGTTCACGCCGTGTACGGAGAGCTTGGTCAGTATTTCGTTGAGCGCGCCCGGCTTGTTCTGGCAGGCCAGAATCAGGCTGATACGGTTGGAACCGGCATAGATCACGGGGTCCTTTGCAATGCAGATAAAGCGGGTGTAGTTGTTGTCGCTGTCCTGAATATCGTCGCTGAGCACGTCCAGGCCGTACAGCGCGGCGCAGGCGTGCGAGCAGATCGCCGCCGCGCCGGGGCCGCCGCTTTCGGAAACCGTCTTCGCAGCGAGCGCCGTATTTGCGCAGGGCGTCACCTTCACCTTGCCGTTGAGCTTGCCGAGGTACCGGCTGCACTGGCCGATGGCCTGTTCGTGCGAAAAGATGTCCGTGACGTCGGAGAGCTTCGTTCCCGGCTTTGCCATCAGTTCGTGCCGGATGCAGAGGCTCGTGCTGCGGACGATGGAAAAATGTTTTCTCTGGAGCAGGTCGTAGACGATACGGACGGAACCGTTCGCGCTGTTTTCAATCGGAAGCACGCCGAAGCGGCAGAGCCCGGATTCCACCGCGTCGAACACGGCCTCGAAACTTTTGACGTATACGATGTTTCCGCGTGGCAGCAGCTTGTCGCAGGCCGCCTGCGAGTTCGATCCTTCCACGCCCTGACAGGCGACGACGCCCGTCCGCGGAAAAACGTCCTCCGGTGCGGCGAGCGCACGCTCCACCTGCGCGCGTACCGTGGAAGGCTGCGCATAGAGCTCGCGCTGGCGCGCTTTGGAAAGCTCAAACAGCGTGGTGAAGAGTTGATAGGCATAGGGTTCTCGTTCGCCGGCTTGCTCTGAGACGCGCGCAAGAATTTCGCGTTCGCGCGTTTTGTTGAGCAGCGGCAAAGAATGCGCCTGTTTGTAGGCGGCCACCTGTTCACTCAAATCCATGCGTTCCAAAAACAGCTTGAGCAGCCGTTCATCCACCGAGTCGATCGAGTTCCGTATTTCGTTCAATTCCATCTGCTTTTCTCCTCCAATAAACTGTCCAGCAGGACGATGGCGCACACGGCCTCCGCGACGGGAACGGCCCGGTGCGCAATACATGGGTCGTGGCGACCATTGATTGCCAGAGTAGTGTTTTCACGGGCGGACAGGCTGACCGTGTTTTGCGTCTTTGCAATCGACGGCGTGGGTTTGACGCCCAGACGCATTACGATCGGCATGCCGGTCGTAATTCCGCCGAGGATGCCGCCGGCGTGGTTCGTTTTGGTAACGATCGATCCGTCGCCCGCCATTATGAACGGGTCGTTATTTTTTGATCCGCGCATCGTCGCCGCCTGAAAGCCCGCGCCGAATTCCACGCCTTTGACGGCGGGGATGCCGAACAGCGCCGCGCTCAGGCGGTTTTCCATGCCGTCGAACATCGGTCCGCCCAAACCGGCGGGAACGCCGATTGCCGCGCATTCGATCACACCGCCGACGGAATCGCCGTCGGCGGCCGCGGACAAAATCGCCGAGCGCATGCTTTCGCCCTGCGCGTCGTCGATGACGGGAAACGGTTTCGCCGCGATTTCCGCAAATAACGTCTGCGTCGGCATCAGCGGGAAGGCTTCGTCCGCAATGCCCGCGATTTCTGCAAGATGCGCGCCGACGAAGATATCTTTTCGCGCCAGAATCTGTTTTGCGATTCCGCCCGCGATGCAAAGCGGCGCGGTCAGCCGCCCGGAGAAGTGTCCGCCGCCGCGCATATCGGCTTTGCCGTTCCACTTGACACAGGCCGTATAGTCCGCGTGCCCGGGGCGCGGCTTGTCGGCGAACTCCGAATAGTCTTTGGAGCGAACATCCTTGTTTTCGATGATTGCGCAAAGCGGGCTGCCGCTGGTTTTGCCGTCGACCAGGCCGGACAGAAACACAGGCTCGTCCGCTTCCCGTCTCGCGGTCGAGAGCGAAGACCTGCCCGGACGGCGGCGCTCCAAAAAGGCGCGCAATTCGTCCATGTCGATTGCTTCTCCGGCGGGCAGGCCATCCATGGTCACGCCGATGGCGCGGCCGTGCGACTGCCCGAAGACGCCGACGCGAAGGACCTTTCCAAATTCAGACGACATCCACGTTTCCTCCAAGCTTTTGATAATCTTCATAGAACGCAGGGTAGGACTTTGCCGCCGCGCCCGCGTCGAGAATCGTGACCGGGTTTTTGCAGCGGACCGCCGCGACCGCCGCCGCCATGGCGATGCGGTGGTCGTGAAAACTGTCCACCGTCCCGCCGGACAGGATTCCGCCGCGAACGACCAGACCGTCCGGCAATTCTTTTGCATCTCCGCCGAGGCCGTTGATCAGCTTTGCCGTGGCGGTCAGCCGGTCGCTTTCCTTCAGGCGGAGCCGGGCCGCGTTGACGAGCCGCGTTTCGCCGCCCGCGCAGGCCGCCAGAACAGCCAGAACTGGCAGCAGGTCGGGCGTTTCCCCAACGTCGAGATCGATTCCGTGGAGCGTTGCCGGCGCAACCGTCGCCGCGTCGCCGGAAACCGACACGTTCGCCCCGAACGAGCGGAGAATATCCAAAATATTTTTATCGCCCTGCGGCGAATCCATGCGCAAGCCGCTTACGCGAACGGGTCGTCCCAGCGCGCCCGCGGCGAGGAAGAACGCCGCGTTCGACCAGTCGCCGTCCGCACGGATTTCTCCGGGCGAAACGCAAAGTTGCCCCCCGGGGACTGAGTAGACGCCGTCTTCAGCCGAGGCGCGGATACCGAACCGGCTGAGCGCGGAAAGCGTAATGTCGACATAGGCCGCGGACGCCAGCTTTGTCGTGAGCGTGACGACGCTGTTCCGATCGACCGTCGGCAGCGCGAGTAGCAAGCCGGTCAGATACTGGGAACTGACGTCGCCCGGAAGTTCGTAATCGCCGCCGCCCAGACGACCGGTGATTGAAAACGGAAGGCGGTCGGCCGAAAAGCGGACGCCGTGCGACCGCATGGTCTGCAGCAACTCGCGTACCGGCCGCTCGGGCAGCCGTCCGTGCCCGGCAAAGCGCGCCGAATCGCAGCACGCCGCCGCAACCGGCAGCAGAAAACGGAACGTGGACCCGCTTTCGTTGCAGTCCAGCAGCGGATTGTCGGCAAACGTGCGGATTCCGTGGACCACGATTCCGTCCGGAGCGGCATCGATCTGCGCGCCCATGGCGCGCAGGCAGCCGATCGTCGCGTCGATATCGTCCGAACGCTGATTGAGCCGGATGAGCGTGGTTGTTCCCTTCGAAAGCGCGGCCAGTATCAGCAGCCGGTGCGCGTCGGATTTTGAGGAGATCGCTTCGATTTCGCCGGAAAGCGGCGCGGGCGCAATGATGGCGTTCATGCGTCGCCCTCCATCCCCGCGCGAAAGACGGATAACAGCTCGCCGACCGGGATGGTTTTCAGCGCGCAGTCGCCGATGCGGCGCGGAAGCACGATCCGTATGGAGCCGCCCGCGCGTTTTTTGTCGGAAAGCGCGGCGCTTGCGAGCATCTCCGGCGAGTACGGCGACGTAACGGGCAGGCCGCTTTGAACGAGCGTGTGCCGGATGCGTTCCGAAATCGGTTCCGTCGCTTCGCGGAGCGCTTCGGCGGCTTTTGCAATGATGGACAAACCGATCGCAACAGCCTGTCCGTGCGGAATCGTATAACCGCTGCAGGCTTCGATTGCGTGGCCCGCAGTGTGCCCGAGGTTGAGGGTGTTGCGCAGCGAGCTGTCGAATTCGTCCGCCTCGACGACGCCTGCTTTAAACGCGACGCACCGCGCGACGATTTCGTCGATGTTTTCGCGGACGTTGCCGGTTTCGAACAACCGGAACAGCGGCTCGCCGTCCAGAACCCCGGTTTTGATCGCTTCCGCGGCGCCGTTTGCGAATTCGCCGTCCGGCAGGGTGGAAAAGCAGTCCGGGTCGCAGACAACCAGCGAAGGCTGATAAAAAAGACCCGCAAGGTTTTTCCCTGCGGACAGATCTACGGCTGTTTTCCCGCCGACGGACGAATCCACCGCGGCAAGCAGCGTGGTCGGCAACTGAACATAACGGATGCCGCGCAGATAACAGCCCGCCGCAAAGCCGGACAGATCGCCGGTTACGCCGCCGCCGAGCGCAACGACGCAGTCGCCGCGCGAAAGACGGTTTTTTGCTAAAAACTCAAGAATATCGGAAAGGGTATGCATCCGTTTGGCGCTTTCCCCGGCGGGAAAAACGAACGAGCAGACGTCGTATCCGGCCTGATCCAGACTGTTTTCCACCGTTTGCAGATAGAGCTTTTCAACATTGGAATCCGTGACGATCGCAATTCGGCAGCTGCCGACGACCTCGATCAGCAATGCGCCGCTTTTTTCAAGCAGGCCTCGGCCGATCGCGACTTCGTATTCGTTTTTAACGCGGACGGGAATTCGGTGGATACTCATCGCTTAGTTGCCTCCCGCCGTAGCTTTCTTTTCGCGGCCGTCCCGAAGCAGCGCGCGGAGACGCTCCGCGTCTTGCGCGCCGAGAGCGGCGCGGTATTCGTTCAGATGGCCGATCAGGATATCGAGCTGTTCGGACAGATAGTCCGCATTGTCCAGAAACAGTTCCGTCCACATGTCCTCGTCCAGATGCGCAACGCGCGTCATGTCCCGGTAGCTTCCGGCGGAAAAACCGCGCCGAAGCTGGGCTTCGGGCGACTTGATGTACGCGCTGGATACGATGTGCGCCAGTTGGGACGTGTAGGCGATGATGCGGTCGTGCTCGTCCGGGTTGGAGAACGTCAGGCCCGCAAAGCCGATATCCGTGAAGAAAGATTTCAGCGTTTCGAGCGTTTGCATGTCCGTGCGCTCGTTCGGCGTAAGGATCATGGAAGCGCCGGAAAACAGATCGATACCGGAACTGACGAAACCGCTGCGCTCGCGTCCGGCCATCGGATGGCCGCCGATATAAGCGAATCCGTGCATTTTTGCGATCGGGGCGATCGCGCTGCAAACGACACGCTTGACGCCGCAGAGGTCGACGACGATCGTGCGTGCTTCGATTTTGTCCGCGTTGGCGCGGACCCATTCCAGCGCCGCATTCGGGCGGATGGCGAGAAGAAGCAGGTCGCACGCGCGAAGGTTTTCATCGCTCAGCGGCGCGTCGATCGCACCGCTGAGCCGCGCGAGCGTCATGGTTTCCGCGTTGAGGTCCGCGCCCCAGACGATGTGCGCCGTGCGGTTTTTGATGCTTTTTGCCATGGAACCGCCGATCAGTCCCAGGCCGACGATGCCTACGTTCATTGTGCGGCCACCAGGTCGCGCATGAAACCGTGCAGGGCGACGAGCTTCCTCGCAAGCCGGTCGAACGCTTCCGGATTCAGAGACTGCGGACCGTCGCTCAACGCGTGGGCGGGGTCGTTGTGGACCTCGATGAGCAGGCCGTCGCATCCGGCGGCGACCGCGCCCGCGGCGAGCGGCGCGACCAGCGCGGACCGGCCGGTGGCATGACTGGGGTCGACGATGATCGGCAGGTGCGTTAAGTGCCGCAAGACCGGGACCGCGGCGATGTCCAGCGTGTTGCGCGTATAGGTTTCAAAGGTGCGCACGCCGCGTTCGCACAGAATTACGTTTTCGTTGCCGGAGGCCATGACGTATTCGGCGCTCATGAGCCATTCCTCGTATGTGGAGGCCAGCCCGCGCTTGATCATAACCGGCTTGTCCTGTGCGCCCAGCACCTTGAGCAGGTTGAAATTTTGCATGTTGCGCGCGCCGACCTGGATCACGTCCACATTTTCGAACAACGGAAGCTGGGAAGCGTCCATGATTTCGCTGACGACGGGCAGCCCGGTTTCCTGCTTTGCCAGCTCCAGCAGGCGGAGTCCCTCTGCGCCGAGCCCCTGGAATGAATACGGCGAGGTTCGCGGTTTGAAGGCGCCGCCGCGCAGCATGGTCGCGCCGCTTTCTTTAACGGCTTTTGCAACTTCGACGATCTGGTCCTCCGTCTCGACAGAACAGGGTCCCGCCATAAGCGTCAGGTTCCCGCCGCCGATTTGCGTGCCGCCGACCGAAATCACCGTATCGTCCGGGTGGAATTTCCGATTTGCGTTTTTGTACGGTTCCTGAATGCGCTTTACATCGTCGACGATATCGAGCGCGGAGATCAGGTCGATGTCCAGCATCGAGGTGTCGCCGACCAGCCCGAGAATCATACGGGACGTGCCGAGGCTTGTGTGAATCTGAATGCCTTTGCCCTGCAGCCAGGAGATCAGGCTTTCCAGTTGCCCTTTGTCGGGATTGGGCTTTAAAATAACGATCATTGCTTTTTATTCCTCCAAATAAAAACCGCGGCCGGTTTGGCCGCGGTACTCATGCGAATTTTGTATGCCGGAGAAGCATGATCACCCGTTTTCAGCCAAACCCAAGTCAGCCTTGCCAAAATAAAAGCTGATAAAGCTAAAGTAACGGTATTCGGCTGCGCGGTTTTCTTGGATCATGCGCTTCTTCCTCAATTTGTTTTAGTCAAGATACCACGAATTCGGTTTGGATGCAAGGCTTTTCCGATAAAAAATATAAAATATATAAAAATGCGCCATGCGCAAAAGCGGTCAGCGCTGGACCCGGCCGGACGCATTGCCCGCCGCAAGCGACCGGACTTCGTCGACGGAAACCAGATTGAAATCGTGTTCGATGCTGTGTTTTAGGCAGCTTGCCGCAACGGCGAAGTTGATTGCGTCCTGGTCGTCCATTCCGGTCAGCTGGCTGTAGATCAGCGCCGCGGCGAAGCTGTCGCCGCCGCCGACACGGTCCACGATATGCACGCGGTACGTCGGAGAGAAGACGGCGCCGTCCCCGCTGTAAAGCATGCCGGCCCAGTCGTTGTCCGTCGCGGACAGGCTTCCGCGGAGCGTGACGGCGATTTTTTTGCAGCCGAACCGCCCGGAAAGCTGGCGCGCCACGCTGATATATCCTTTGTGATTCAAGGCACCGCTCTCGACGTCGGTGTTTTCAGCCTCGATGCCGAAGACGTCTTTTGCGTCCGCTTCGTTTGCAATGCAGACGTCGACGTACGGCATAAGGGTGGCCATGCATCTTCCGGCGGCTTCGGCAGACCAAAGCTTCTTGCGGTAGTTCAGGTCGCAGGAGATCGTTACGCCGTGTTCTTTGGCCGCCTTGCATGCGGCAAGGCAGATATCCGGCAGTTCGCCGCCGAGCGCGGGCGTGATGCCGGTCCAGTGAAACCAGCTCGCACCGTCAAAAATCGTGTTCCAGTCAAAATCGGTCGTTTTTGCGAGAGCGATTGCGGAACCGGCGCGGTCGTAAATGACCTTGGACGGGCGCTGGGAAGCGCCCTTTTCCACATAATACACGCCGAGACGATCGCCGCCGCGGACGATGCCCGACGTGTCCACGCCGTAACGGCGCAGCGCGTTGACGGCGCTCCGGCCAATTTCATGGCCGGGCAGCTTGCTCACAAACGCCGCGTCCATACCGAAATTCGCAAGAGAAACGGCAACGTTCGCTTCGCCTCCTGCAAAGCTGACTTCGAAACGGTCCGCCTGAACAAAGCGTTCATATCCAAACGGGTTGAGACGCATCATGATTTCGCCGAATGTAACGATTCGTTTCGCCATTTTCGTGTCCTCCTTAAACGTTCGCTGCCGCGACGAGTTCTTTTGCCGCCGCGGTGATGCGCTCATATTCGCCCGCCTGAATCCACGCTTTGTTGGCAAGGTTCCCGCCCACGCCCGCGCCGTACAGCCCGGCGGCCAGAAATGCGCCGATGTTTTTTTCGTTTACACCGCCGACCGCAAGCAGGCGGACGTGGTTGATGGGGGCCCGGATCGCCTTGATGTAGCCGGTTCCGAGCGCGGCGGCGGGAAACAGCTTCACGAAATCCGCCCCGGCGCCGTGCGCGGCCAGAACCTCCGTCGGCGTCATCGCACCCGGGATCGAAACAATTTTGCGCTCCAGCGTGCGCCGGATGACGGCGGGATTGGAATCCGGCGAAATGATGTACGCCGCGCCCGCGTCCGCCGCAAGGTCGACAAGCTCTTCGGATGTAACCGTGCCTGCGCCGCAAAGCATTTTTCCCGCATAGGCCCTGCCGATTGCGGAGATTGCGCCCGCCGTTTCCCTGAACGAACCGGGATCGTTCAGATTAAACGTTATCTCGGCAAGCCGTATGCCGCCCTGATAGAGCGCTTCTGCAACGCGCAGGCATTGCGCCGGGCCGACGCCGCGGACAATGGCGATCACCTTTTCCTTCAATATTTGTTCAATTGTGTTTTCACGCATGTAAAACGCCTCCTTGCATAACGAACGATTTCATAATATGATAATTGATATTACTACATGAAAAGACGATTTCTTTATAATCGAACTCAAGCCGACTGTCAATCGATAAGCGCCGAATTGAAGGGAACTATCACGATATGAAAACGTGGACGCGGATGCATTCCATAATATGGAAAAAAGGGAACGGAGTATGAGTCAAGCTTCACAAGGGCCGGTACAGGTGATCGACCGGGTTCTGGACATCATTGAAACGTTGTCCAAATCTCCGCGCGGCATGCTGCTCAGCGAAATCGCTCCGGCAGTGAAACTCCATGTCAGCACCGTGCACAGGCTGCTGGCATCGTTGTCTGCGCGCGGGTATGTCTGCAAGGACCATGAAAGCGGGCGCTACCGGCTGACGATGCGGATGTTTGAAATCGGGAGCGGCGCCATTGTGGAAAACAGCCTCCTTGCGGCGGCGAAGCCTGCGATGGAAACGCTCTCCGCGCAGACGCTGGAGGTCGTCCATCTTGCGATTCAGGACGGCAACGGGCTGCTGTATCTGCATAAGGAAGACCCCGGCGTCAACATCGTACGCATGGGCTCGCGAACAGGGATGCGCGGACCGCTGTACTGTACCGGCGCGGGGAAGGTCCTGATGTCCGCATGGACGGACGAGGAGCTGATGGACCGCTGGCCTGATCTGAAGGTTGTGCGCTATACGAACAACACGATCGTATCCCTGGAACAGATGAAGCGCGAAACAAACAGGATCAGGAAGCGCGGTTATGCGCTCGACATTGAGGAACACGAACTCGGCGTGCGCTGCGTGGCGGCGGCGATTCACAACCACTATGGGATAACGGTCGCGGCAATCAGTATCTCCACGCCGTCTTCGCGGATGAAGGACAGGGAGAGCGTATCAAAAAATGCCGAGCTGGTGAAAGACGCCGCCCGGTCAATTTCCGAACGACTGGGATTCCCCAAAGAAGCATAGCCCGGGTGCCGGCGCGGGAGCCTGCGCCAAAGTGCGCGATGCTGCGACAAATATGTTACATAATCTTCCGAAAATCAGATTTTGATAGCAATTGCCTTTGAAATGATGTAATATATACTTAGAACAACCAAAGCGGTTCGCAAAGGATGAAAAGAGCCGCGCATAAACAAACAACTGTACGGAGGTAAATAAAATGAGGCTAAATGCACCGAAAAAGGTCGTATTCTGGATTTCCGTTATCGTCTTTGTCATCGGCATGCTGGGCGTGTTCGGCGCGCTGCCGATCGGGCAGCTCCTGAGCGCCTTTATTGTACTGATCGGTTATGTGTTGCTTTTGCTTGGAAACATCGTAAAAGGAATGTAACGAAAGACGGACAAAAAACGGGAAATCGCACGATTTCCCGTTTTTTGTTCGATGCTGTGCGAAAACGCGTTACAGTGTCGCAGCCATGACGGCCTTGATGGTGTGCATACGGTTTTCCGCTTCGTCGAAGACGACGGACTGGGGAGAATTGAACACATCGTCCGAAACTTCCATGGAATCGCGGCCGAAATGCGTGCCCATCTCTTTGCCGATGCCGGTGTTCAGGTCGTGGAAGGACGGCAGGCAGTGCATGAAAACGGCGTTCGGCTTTGCCAGCTTCATAACGTCCGCGTTGACCTGATACGGCGCGAGGTCCTTGATGCGCTCCGCCCAGACCTCCATCGGTTCGCCCATGGAGACCCAGACGTCGGTATAGATCACGTCCGCGTCCTTTACGCCGGCGGCAATATCCTCCGTCTGCGTGATGCTGCCGCCGCTCTGCTTGCAAAGCCCGAGGCACGTATCGGTCAGCGCCTGCTGCGGGAAATATTTCTTCGGCGCGCAGGCGACGAAATCCAGGCCCATCTTGGCGCAGCCGACCATGAGCGAATTGCCCATGTTGAACCGGGCGTCGCCGCAGTATGCCAGCTTGACTCCCTTGAGCTTGCCGAACTTTTCCTTGATCGTCATCAGATCGGCGAGCACCTGCGTCGGGTGAAATTCCGTCGTCAGCCCGTTCCAGACGGGTACGCCCGCGTAGGCTGCCAGCTCTTCCACGATGCTCTGGCCGAAGCCGCGGTATTCGATGCCGTTGTACATTCTGCCGAGCACGCGTGCCGTATCGGCAATGCTTTCCTTTTTGCCGATCTGCGATCCGGAAGGATCGAGATAGGTCGCGTGCATGCCGAGATCGAACGACGCGACCTCGAAGGCGCAACGCGTCCGCGTGCTGGTTTTTTCAAAGATCAGCGCAACGTTTTTGCCGCGCAGGGTGTCGTGCGGGATGCCGGACTGTTTTTGGGCTTTTAACTCCGCGGACAAGTCGAGCAGGCCGTTGATTTCCTCTGCGGAAAAGTCCAGCAGCTTCAAAAAGTTCTTTCCTTTGAGATTCATTTTGCATAACCTCCCATTGTTGCTTCAAAGATCGCGAGACCTTTATCGATTTCATCATAAGTAATCACCAGCGGCGGCAGGAAACGGATGGTGTCGCTGCCCGCGGTGAGCGCGAGCAGGCCGTTTTGAACCAGCTTGGACACGGCTTCCTTGTGGGAAACCGACACGCCGATTCCGACCATGAGGCCGAGACCGCGGATGCTGGTGACCATCGGCAGGTCCATTTTTTTCACTTTCGAGCGGATATAGTCGCCTTTTTTCGCAACGTCGGCGAGAAATTCCGGCGTAAGCGTGCCGAGTACGGCGTTTGCACCCGCCGCGCACACCGGGTTTCCGCCGAAGGTCGTCGCGTGCGTGCCTGCCGAAAAAACACCCGCGCAACGCGCGTTGGCCAGAATGCCGCCGAACGGAAGACCGCCCGCTATGCCTTTTGCAAAACTGACCACGTCCGGCTGAATGCCGTACTGCTGATAGCAAAAGAGCGTGCCCGTGCGTCCGACGCCGGTCTGCACCTCGTCAACGAGCAGCAGGATATCCTGCGTGCGGCAGAACGCCGCAACCTCCTGCACGAACTCCTTTTCGAGGGGGAGCACGCCGCCTTCGCCCTGGATAAGCTCCATCATAACGGCGCAGACGTCGCCGTTGCAGCAGGCGGCTTTCACGCTTTCGACATCGTTCGCGTTTGCGTAGCGGAACCCTTCGGTAAACGGGAAAAAGTAGTTGTGAAACGCGTCCTGCCCGGTTGCGGCGAGCGTTGTGACCGTTCGCCCGTGAAAGGACCGGTTCAGTGTGACGATCGTATTTCTGCCGGTGCGGTATTTGTCGAACGCATACTTGCGCGCAAGTTTGATCGCGGCTTCGTTGGACTCCGCGCCGGAATTGCAGAAAAACGCGCCGGACATATCGGCCCGTTCGCACAGCGCTTTTGCAAGCTGCGCCGCGGGCTCGGTATAGTACAGATTGGAAACATGCTGCAGCTTTTTCGCCTGCGAAACGATGGCGTCAAGCCAGCTTTCGTTGCCGTAGCCGAGCGAACAGACGCCGATCCCCGCGGCGAAGTCAACATAACGCTTTCCGTCGAAATCGTACAGCGTTGCCCCTTCGCCGTGCTCGAGCGCAATGGGAAAACGCGCATAAGTTGCGAGAATATGTTCGTCGGTTAACTGCATTACATCCTGATTTGTCAAAAGATTGCCCTCCTTGCGGCTGCGTTATTGCGTTACCATCGTGCCGATGCCCTCGTCCGTCAGCATCTCGATGAGGATGGAGTGCGGCACGCGGCCGTCGATGATAAATGCGCGTTTGGCGCCCTGTTCGACGGCGTGGACGCAGCATTCGAGTTTCGGGATCATGCCGCCGGTGACGACGCCCGTCTCTTCCAGCGACGCGATTTCGTCCAAATGGATGCGCGTAATCAGCGACTGCGGATCGCCGCGGTCCCGCAGCACGCCCTTGATGTCGGTCAGGCTGATCAGGCTCTCCGCTTCCAGCGCGCCCGCGATATAGGCTGCCGCGGTATCGGCGTTGACGTTGTAGATGTTGCCCTCCTTGTCGCAGCCGAGCGTGGAGACAACGGGGATATAACCCTTTTCCAGCAGGTCGACGATCGGTTCCGGATGGATGGCGACGATCTGGCCGACATAGCCGAGCGCTTCGTCCTTCATTTTTGCTTCGATGAGGTGCCCGTCCATGCCGGAGAGGCCGACCGCGGAACCGCCGACGTTCTGAATCAGGTTGACGAGCCCCTTGTTGACCTTGCCCGCGAGCACCATCTGCGCAACGTCCACGGTTTCCCGGTCGGTCACGCGAAGGCCGTTGACGAACGTGCTCTCCTTGCCGAGGCGCTTGAGCATGGCGCTGAGCGCCGGCCCGCCGCCGTGAACCAGGACGATCTTTACGCCAACGAGCGTGAGCAGCACGACGTCGCCCATGACCGCCTTTTGCAGCGCTTCGTCCTCCATGGCGCTGCCGCCGTATTTGACCACGACGGTTTTGCCGTAATAGTTTTGAATGTACGGCAGCGCCTGAATCAGCACTTCCGCGCGCTTTGCGATATCGATGATCATGTCCGGTAGTCTCCGTTGATCTTGACGTAATCATAGGTCAGGTCGCAGCCGAACGCGGTGGCCGACGCATCCCCGTCGCCAAGCGTGACGGCGATGGTGATTTCGCTCTCCGAAAGCACGGCCTTCGCCAGTTCCTCCGAAAAGTCCACGCCCATGCCGTTTTTGCAGACTTCGATTTCGCCTGCCGCCGACGAAAAACGGACGCCGACCTTGTTCACATCCACGGCGACGCCCGCGTAACCGAGCGCGCAGAGGACGCGGCCCCAGTTTGCGTCCGCGCCGAACATGGCGCACTTGACCAGCGGGGAGTTGATGACGCTCTTTGCCAGCTTCTTTGCGTCGCCCTTGCCGGCCGCTCCGGAAACGGCGCATATGAGCAGCTTGCTTGCGCCTTCGCCGTCGCCCGCGATGGCACGGCTCAGATACTGCGTGACCATGCCGAGCGCGGCGCAGAACGAATCGAAGTCCGCGCCCGCCTCGGCGATTTCTTCGTTGCCTGCCATGCCGTTTGCGAGGATGGTCACCATATCGTTGGTCGAGGTGTCGCCGTCGATGCTGACCATGTTGAAACTCTCCGGGACGTCGGAACTGAGCGCTTTTTGCAGCATGGCTGGGTTGATTGCGGCGTCGGTCGTGATAAAACCGAGCATGGTCGCCATATTCGGCTGAATCATGCCGCTGCCCTTGGCGATGCCGCCGATTTTGCAGGTTGTCCCGCCGACTGAAAATTCGACCGCGATTTCCTTTTTCTTTACGTCCGTGGTCATGATGGCGCGTGCCGCGCCGTCGCTGTCGTCGCCAAGGCTTTCAATAAGCGACGGGATACCGCCAGCGATCGGTTCGATACTGAGCGGTTTTCCGATGACTCCGGTGGACGCGACGACCACGTCGAAAGCCGGAATGCCGAGCGCTTTGCCGAGCAAATCGCACATCGTTTCCGCGATTTCAACGCCGTTTGCGTTGCAGGTGTTGGCGTTGCCGCTGTTGCAGATGATCGCGCTGGCGTATCCGTCGGCGACGTTCCGCTTCGTAACGGCGATTGGCGCGCCTTTTACGAGGTTTTGCGTATAGACGCAGGCGCAGGCCGCGCGTTTTTCGCTTGCAATCAGCGCGAGGTCTTTTTTGGTTTTATTTTTCCGGATGCCGCAATATACGCCCGCGGCGGTAAAGCCGGCTGCGGCGCATACGCCGCCTTCTATCTGTTTCAAAGTTCCGATTCCTTTCCAAGATTGAGCCCTTCGTAGGGGTTCGCTCCGATCATGATATTCAAACACTCGATTGCCGCGCCGGACGCGCCTTTACCGAGATTGTCAAAGCGGGCCAGCAGCGTGATGCGTTCGTCGTTCCCTGATACGCTGACGTCCATGCCGTCAAGGCCGGAAAGCCGCCCGCCGGAGAGATAGCCGTTTTCGTCCATCTGCTCCCGGTATTGCATCAGCGGGCCGCCGTAGAGCGCCTGATAAACGCTTTTTATATCGCCGGCGGTCTTTCCCGGCGTCAGCTGGGCGGAAAACACCGGGATTATCGTCAGCATGCCGCAGAGGTAGTCCGCGACGATCGGCAGAAACGCCGGAGCCGTGTCCAGATCGCTGTAATGCTGCATTTCCGGCAGATGCTTGTGCGCCTGCCCGAGCGCGTACAACCGCGGTGCTTTCAACTGGACGTCCCGGTAGTCGGCTTCATAGTGGGCGATCATCCTGCGTCCGCCGCCGCTGTACCCGGTCAGGGACGTGCAGGAGATCAGCGCGTCTTTTTTCAGGATGCCGTTTTGCACAAGCGGCGCAATCAGCGCGAGGAAACCGCTCGCGTGGCATCCGGGAACGGAGACGCGCGTGGCCGACTGGACGTTCCGGAAGCCGTTGGCCTGCAATTCGGGGAAACCGTATACCCAGCCGGGCGCCGTCCTGTGCGCGGTGGAAGCGTCGATGACGCGGACGTGTCCGTTTTCGATCAGGGAGACGGCTTCCCTTGCGGCGGCGTCCGGCAGGCAGAGGATCGCGATATCGCAGTTGTTCAATGCGACGGCGCGGCTCTTTGCGTCCTTGCGCCTTGCCTCGGGGAGCGTTATCAGCTCGATATCGGTTCTGTCCGAAAGCCGGTCGAAGATCCTTAGACCGGTCGTGCCCTCTTTTCCGTCGATAAAAACATTATACATCGTTTATAAACCCCGTCAGGTAGGCAATCTGCTGTTCGACCGATTCGGGGGACGTTCCGCCCTGGGACGTCCGGGACTTTGCGCAGCGAATCAGATCGACCGCGGTGTAGATATCGTCCTCGAACAGTTCCGAAAACTGTTTGTACTCCGCAATCGGCAGCGTTTCGAGCGTCTGATGCTCCTGGATGCAGGCCGCGACGAGCTGGCCGACGATCTTATACGCCGTACGGAACGGCAGGCCCTTTTTCACGAGGTAATCGGCGCAGTCCGTGGCGTTGATGAAGCCCTCGGCGGCCGCTTTTTTCATGTTTTCCGGATGGACGGTCATGGTTTCGATCATCGGCGCAAAGACGGAAAGACAGAGCTTTACGGTGTCGAACGCGTCGAAGATCGCCTCCTTGTCCTCCTGCAAATCCTTGTTGTAAGCCAGCGGAAGGCCCTTCATCATGGTTAAAAGCGTCGTTAAGTCGCCGTACACCCGTCCGGTTTTGCCGCGCACGAGCTCCGCCATGTCGGAGTTTTTTTTCTGCGGCATGATCGAGGAGCCGGTGGAAAAGTCGTCCGCAAGCTCGACGAACCGGAACTCCCAGCTCGACCAGAGGACGATCTCCTCGGAGAACCGGGACAGGTGCATCATAAGGATCGACAGCGCGCCGGCCAGCTCAATGCAGAAATCGCGGTCCGAAACGGAATCGACCGAGTTCTGCGTCGCGCCGGAAAAACCAAGCTGCTTTGCGGTCATTTCGCGGTCGATCGGATAGGTCGTCCCCGCGAACGCACAGGCGCCGAGCGGGGAAAGCGACATGCCGGCCTGCGCGTTTTTCAGACGCGTGACGTCCCGGCTGAGCATGAACGCGTACGCAAGGATCCAGTGTCCGAACGAGACGGGCTGCGCGCGCTGTAAATGCGTGTATCCCGGCATGACCGTTTCGGTATGCTTCTGCGCTACGCTTACGATGGAATGCAAAAGCGCTTTGACAAGCGCTTTTACTTCGTCCGTCTGCTGCTGCAGATAGAGTTTTAGGTCCAGCGCAACCTGATCGTTTCGGCTTCGTGCGGTATGCAGCTTCCTGCCGTCGTCGCCGATGCGTCGCGTGAGTTCGAATTCCACGAAGGAATGGATATCCTCGGCGTTCGGGTCGATGGCAAGCTTGCCCGCCCGGATGTCGTCGAGAATGCCCTGCAGGCCGTCGATGATGTGTTCGGCGCTCTCTTTTGCGATGATTCCGCGCGCGCCAAGCATGGCCGCGTGCGCCATGGAGCCGGTGATGTCCTGCTCAAACATGCGCGAATCAAACGCGATCGACCGATTCAGTTCATCCGCGAGAGCGGCGTTTCCGCCCGCCGTGCGTCCTGCCCAGAGCTTTTCCATTCCTTCGTCTTCCTTTTTTTCCAGGTTTCCGTTCCGGCCCGCCGCAGCGAGCCGGCGAACCGTTACTTTTTCTTTGCGTTCATCATGGCCTGAACCTGTGTCGGCAGACCGTAAAGGTTGATGAAGCCTTCCGCGTCCTTCTGATTATAGTCGCTTTCGCCGAACGTGGCGATCGCTTCGGAATACAGGCTGTAGGGGCTTTCGATCCCGGCCTTGATGACGTTGCCCTTATAGAGCTTGAGCTTGACCGTGCCCGTCACGTTTTCCTGCGTTTTGTCGACGAACGCTGCAAGCGCTTCCCGCAGCGGGCTGAACCACTGGCCGTTGTAGACGAGCTCGGCATAGGTGATGGCAAGTTCCTGCTTCTTGTGCAGCGTCGTCTTGTCGAGCGTGATGGTCTCGAGCGCATCGTGCGCTTTGTAGAGGATCGTGCCGCCCGGCGTCTCGTAAACGCCGCGGCTCTTGATGCCGACCAGCCGGTTTTCCACGATGTCCAGCAGGCCGATGCCGTTTGCGCCGCCGACGGCGTTCAGCGCGAGGATGATCTCTTTGGCGCTCATGGCTTTGCCGTCGAGCTTGACGGGCACACCCTGTTCGAAATCGATCGTGAGGTACGTCGGCTCGTCCGGCGCGTCCATCGGAGAGACGCTCATTTCAAGGAAGCCGGGTTTCTCATACGTCGGCTCGTTCGCCGGGTCCTCCAGGTCGAGCCCCTCGTGCGAAAGGTGCCAGAGGTTTTTATCCTTGGAATAGTTGGTCTCGCGGTTGATCTTGAGCGGAATGTTGTGTGCTTCCGCATAGTCGATCTCCTCGTCGCGCGAGCGGATGGTCCATTCCCTCCAGGGCGCGATGATCTTCATACTCGGCGCAAAGTGCTTGACCGCCAGCTCGAAACGCACCTGGTCGTTGCCCTTGCCCGTGCAGCCGTGTGCGATGGCGTCCGCGCCTTCCTTGAGCGCGATCTCAACAAGCTTCTTTGCGATGATGGGGCGCGCAAACGACGTGCCGAGCAGATACCCTTCGTAGGTGGCGCCGGCCTTCATCGTCGGGACGATATAATCGTCGGCGAATTCGTCGGTAAGGTCCGCGACATAGAGTTTGGAAGCGCCGGTCTTCAGCGCTTTTTCTTCCAGGCCGTCCAGTTCGTCGATTCCCTGGCCGACGTCCCCGGCGACCGCGACGATTTCGCAGCCGGGATAGTTCTCCTTGAGCCACGGGATGATGATAGACGTATCGAGCCCACCCGAATATGCTAAAACAATCTTTTTAATATCGGACATAGGAATCTGCCTCCAATTTATGTATTGCATATATATTAAATAATTTAGAATAAATAGTCAATAGCAAATGTTAAAATATATTGTATAAAATGTGCAGAATTTTTGAAAATTCGAAGAAATTCTGTATATCTGCCAAGCATATACATACATTATGCATTTATGCAGCCGGATCGTTATACGGAAACGGATTTGCGGGCGCAATCTTCGGCGGAGGGTGGAAACCGGGCAGTGTCACGCATGCTGCAAGAGTGCCGGCTTCCCTGCGTCATAGCGGGATGAAAACGGACGATAGCAACTGGATTTCAGGAGTCGGAGACAAGACGGCTTTTTATAAAACAGAAAAACACGGCAACCCTAAATTTGCGCGAAGCGACGATATATTCGAAAGAGCGGCGACCGGACGGCGCTTACATGAAGAGGCCGTCCGAATCAGCCAAAACAACCGAGACTCATACAGATTCCTCCAATTTACGACAGTTGCCCGATGATAAAATAAATAAAATTTAATACTTTTCGCCAAACATATCCTGAAATTCGATCGATCATACGGCCATACCGGCAATACGGCGGGTATTTCGCCTGCTTTGCGGAACGAAAGGGGAAACATGAAAAAACGAGTGTTGTGTGTTGCGTGCTGCCTGCTGCTTTTGCTTGGATTGACGGCATGCGGAGCTGCAGAACCTGAGGAACCGGCTGGAATCATGAATCCGACGCGGCAGCTGCTTTCAGCGCTGGAAAAACTGAAGCCGCACGCGGTGGAAACCGAAGCCGGAACGTCCGGCGATACGAGCTATTGCATCGTGATCGACGACGGTCAGGGAATGAAGGGGTTCGTTTCGGAATACTGCACAACGTACAGCGCCGTACTCTCCGCGGTCATGAGCGCTTCCATGAACAGCGCGCGCAGTTGCTATACCGCCGGCGATATTGCCGGGGATGCACGTCGTGGCGCTGCTGCGAGCGACGATTTTTTCCTTTCGGCGCATACGAAAGAGTTTTTTCGGGAGGACAGCAACAGCATTGCCGACGTTGTCGACGGGATCGCCGATTTTTATTCCGAAAATCCCGGATCGGTCTGCATTTTTATCTCGGATTTGATGATGCCGGCCGAAGATATCTGCCTGCGTACGGCTGAAACGATACAGAAAACGTTTTTGGAACCGGACGATACGACGGTCGGCATCATCGGCGTGCTGGGCGATTTTTCAGGAACCGTTGACAATCTGCCGATTAATTCGCTGACGGGCAAAGCAAGAAGCATCAGCGCCTATATGGTTGCGGACAAAGACGAAAACGAGATCTTTCGCCACCCTATATACATTCTGTTTATGGGAAACGACGCGTGCGTGCTAAAAAGCATGGAGAAAGCCCTGTCCGACCTTGAAAACAGCGGGATGCTGGACGAGAGCAACCCGGTGTATGCCGCCTACTATTCCGAATACGGTGTGCGGCAGCGTGAAAACGACGATATTTCGATATCGTTCCATACCGGAATCCAGGCGTATGACGCGGCGGACTACGATATCGGATACCTAGTTCGCGGTCTTCCAAACGATGACGACGAGATTTTGTATCCCGCATCGACAAATTTGTCCGAAGAGGATATCGAGCTTTTGGAAAGCGTCCCCGTTTTAAAGATATATACCGATGTGCGCGGCGAAAACGAAAACAACGTGGAAGTGAAGTGTACGCTTCCGTACACGCTGACCGATTCGTCCAACGGAGGCGAGGCCGCCTATTACAAACACGGTCTGCTGGCCGCGGCCGATGAAATCGAGTTTGCCGCCGCCGACTATTCCGTTGAACCCGTTGTCTCGATGCTGAACTACGAAGAAAAGGACGGGGCGACGAAAACATCCGAATGGGTCGAAGCGGATCAATCGATCATACGGTGCGAAAGCAAGCAAATCAATACGAGAACCGGAAGCGTCGATATTATCTTTTCGCTCAATACCGATATGCTCCCGGAAGACGTGCCTCTGCTGTTTTCCGTGGACGTCCGAACGTGGATATCCCCGCAGTGGGATGAGATTGCGGCGCTTTATCAGACAAGCTGGCCAAGCGCATGGACTTTGAACCTAAAGGAGTTTACCAAAGAGTACATCCGCGAAGAAAGCGGTACGTCCGCACGGTTTACGTCGGCGACAACCGCAAAGACGCCGTTTTTGTCGAGCCTGATTGCAAGCGGCATTGCCGACAAACAGACGCAGATTGCCCTGGACGCAATCGAGGAAGGAACGTACGCGTGTGTGCAGACGACCGTGTTTGGAATCGTCGTGCGCGATATCCCGGCAATATACGTGCCGTCCGGCAACTGGAAGGAAGACGAGGACTTTAACGGCTGGGCGTTCAGCCGCGAGGATGCGCTCTCGCTGAAACATCCGGAATCCACAGGCGAACAACAGTAAAGTACAGGCGAGATAAATTTTGGGGAGGCTGGCAATGGATACGTTAAGAAAAAAAAGGATTGGAATTCGAATAACGGTAATGGTGGCGGCGGCTCTTCTGCTTGCGCTGGTTCCGCAGCTTTTGATAAAGACGCCCGTGTTGGTGGCTTTTTATCTGGACGATGCTTCGCAGCGAGTTGCACAGGCATATCAGAACTCGCTATACTGGGCGCATTTTGCCGGCATTATGGCATTGCTTGCCGCCAACCTGATCTTTTTTATTGTCAACGAAAAGAAAGGCGATACAGGTCGAAAACTGCACGGGCGGCTTTCCTTGCAAAATTGGAGCAATTTCTTGCTGATTTGCGCTGGAATCGGCGCATTGGCCGGCGCACGATATGGAATTGTGTCCGAAAATCTGATTGGAAACTATATTCCGGAAAGTCTTTGGATCATATTCAGAGCGGGATTGCCGTACCTCATGCTGGCAATATGCGGTGCGATTATTTGGATCTTGTGCATGCACTATGTCCCGGCGACGAACGTACCGCTGCGGAGCAGGATCGTGGCAAAATGGGACGATAAACTGAAAACGATCAAAAACTGACGGGAGTAACGAGGGAGGCAGGATATGGCAAAAAAGTTTGTATTGGTTGCAATCGGCGGGTCCGGCATGCGTGTGGCACAATCGGTCGTCGCGCTGGCGGCGTCCGGCATGCTGACGGACCTTTGCGGAGACGATTACCGGCTGGAAATCCGGATGGTCGATCTGGATATCGTAAAAGGCGGCGACAAGGACGAGCTTGAGGAAATGATAAAGAGCCTGAACGCGGCCATGCCGTTTTTGTCGGTTGCGGTTGACGACGGCCTGCGCAAAAGAAACTGGAAAGCAAAGAAGGTCGACAGGTTCGCCGAATTTTCCGTTGGGACGAAAGACAATAGCACGCTCGACTTGATCGTTACGCCCGGATCGTCCGAGGAAGAGGAAAAACTTACGTTCCATGCGCTGTACGACACGAACGATCGGATTATGGAACTGCAGCGCGGGTGTAAGGGCAATCCGAGGATCGGCTCGTTGCTCTGGGCGAAGAACTTCCATGACGACTGGGGAAATGAAAGCGGCTTCTGGCACAGCATTTTCAGCGGCGTTGGAAGAAACGACGAACTGAGGGTAATGTTTGCCGGCTCTGTATTCGGCGGAACGGGAGCAAGCGGAACGCCGACGCTTGCAAGGTTGTATCAGGAAGCCTGCAAAAAAGAAGAAGACGGGGATCTGACCCATTACGCCGAACACATCGGGCTGACGCTTATGCTGCCTTATTTCAACATCGATCTCGATACGGAGGTTGACAGCTCGCTGTTCCCGATCAACAGCAAGATGGCGCTCAAGTATTATAAGGAGTCCGACGCGCTGAACGGGGTCGAATATACGCAGTTTGTCGGCGATTTTTGCCAGGAGATGCAAAAGAAGAAAACGGATAAGGAAGGGGATTCCGTCTGGGAGAAAGTCGAAACGGACGGCAAACGCAAGGCCAAGGAAGGACAGGACAATCCGTCCATGCCTGCCGAATTGATGGCTGCGATCGGCGTTTGCCGCTATTTTGCGGGAGACTATCCGAAAAACATCGAAGTGTCGGTCCCGCTCAAAACAAGAACAGACACGGATGGGACCGTTCCGTCAAACGGATATTTCCCACTGAAGAGTTTCGATTATTTCGGCGCTTATGGGCAGGCCAAAAGCAAGACGGGCGTCAAAGACTATATCCTGCGGCTGGAGCGGTTTTACCTGATGCTGAATGTGTATTATCAATCGATCGCATCGCAGGAGAAGCTTTCCTGGCGGTACAGGCCGGAAGCGTTTCGGGCCGTTTGGGGGAAGACGGATGACCTCAAAAAAATATACGAAGAGACCCAGCGCGGGGTAGCCGTTCCAAAGGCCTTTGCGTCGAGTATGTTCCGCTGGCTGGAAGAGCTCGACCACCATGGGATGCACGAATTGCTGGAGATCGAGGGCAGCGGGCGAAACGACGGAATGCCGATAGAAAAATCGATTTCGCGGCAGGCGAGCGACGGGACGGCTGCATTTACGCTTTGTGGCATTCCCGGAGCGGAAATTACGGCTTCCATGAATTCCATGAAGATCGGCGAGCACAATCCGGCAAATTACTTCGTTTCATCGCTGATGGAGTGTTGCGTTTCCAAAGACTCGGTTGAAACGAACAGGGAGGGATAAAAGATGGAGTATTATCATTGGTTTCCGTTTCATCCGACCAGCAGCGAACTGACGGGGAAAAGAGAGGAAATAAAAGAGATCGGCAAGGCCATCCGCATCGTCGACCCGAAAGATAAGGACAGAATCAAACAGCATGATCTGAGGCGCATCGCCTCTGTGCCGGACATCTGGAGCCAGCATCAGCTCTTTGATATGTTGCTTACGAACGCCGATCAGGACAATAGTTACATAGAATATGAAGAAATCGTCGTCCGGGAATGGCGCGCCATGCTCGCCGTTTTACTGCTTGCCGACGCCTACGATGTAAAAGTCCGTAGGGAAACAATCGACTTTACGAAAGAGGCGGTCAACCCGTACATCAGCGCGGCGTACAAGACCAGACCGAAGGCGGACAGATGGAACAGCATGGATATCTATTACATCGAAGACGTCGATGGTCAACATCCGATCGCCATGTCGTCGCCCACGGTGCATATCGTCCCGACAAAGGATGCCTGGGAAAAACTCCAGAAAGTTTATCCGGACAAGATTCCCTGGCTCAAAGGTGGGAAGGTCCACGCCCTTGTCGAAAATGTGGAGGCCGCCGATCTCGGGGCAGCAAAGGATGCGAAACCCGTCTATACGCCGGGAATGATAAAGGTTGCAAAAGATCGGGAAATTCCCGCCATATGGCAAATCCATGCGTTGGTGCTGAAACGATGGCTTGACGCCTATGACCAAAAAACATCCCATAACGGCTTGCTGAAAGAACGGTTGATCCAGGACTATTCCTATGCTTTGAATAGTGCATATAAACTGGAGACCGCGACAACCCCGAATATAGACGACGTTGTAAAGGGACACAAGAATGGAGAGCTTCAGATTTGGCGGGTCCCGGTGCCGAAGACATTCAAGCTGTTTTCCGATACGGTGCATTACGCGATAATCGAGCAGGGAGCGCGTTACGACAGGCTTACGGACATCCATAAAGCCGCCGGCGGTTTGGGAGACGAGTGCCTGAAGGCCCTCGAAAGAAAGGAAAAATACGTACACTTTTTCATACCAATGCCGGTTACGGAGATGTTCTGGAAGCTGTGGGACGAGAACGCGGAACTGGAACCAAAATACGAAGTCAAAATTACTCCGTGCGGCGAGGATATTAAGCTTTCAAAAATCGAGGCGACTGTAACAATCGGAAATATCGTTTTCTCGCGTCTATATGAAAAACCTGCGATAGAGTTTGCGACATGGTACGATTTCTGCACGGCGGGCATCTGGCCGAGACAGCGGATCGACGGATGGTCGAAATACTTCATGTTCTGCGTCGAAAGCAGCCATTATCGATTAACGCCTGAAGATGAAGAGCAGATCATCAATCGGCAGGGATATCAAATAGAACCGGAACATGAAGATAAAAAGACAGCTGAAAAAACAAGCGAAGCCTCAAAAAAGGAAGAACCGGGGAAAGATCACCAAGATGGAGGGAAAACGCAGCTGACGTACTACATGCTCAAGCAAATGCCGGAGCGTTGCAAACTTTACTATAATAATGCTTTACTGGGTTATGTCACAACGAGAAAATCGGCTTTGATTGGGACCGCAAACAATCCGCGCATCTACGAGGCGGCCCTGGATTTCGGCACGTCCTCAACGACATTGTTTGGCAGAGTCAGGGGGGAAACGAAAGAAACATTGATCAGCGGGCTCAATTTCTGGAGCATGCCGCTGCTCAATCCAAGGATTGACAGCAAGACGGATACGCCGTATTTTGTGAAATACTTTGTTCCCGCAATGCCGCTTACCGCAAAGGAAATTATGGAAACCTTGTCGGACAGGGAGAGCGACCTGCCGAGTTACAGGGACATTCCTGCGAAAGAGGAACTTGCAAAAGAAATCGCAAAAAGCGTTCCGCTGCAGTCGATTTTAGCGGATGCGGCCGCCACGAATATTGCTCGGCAACCGTTATTCGACAGCTGGATATTTTACCGGGCGTTTTTGGGGCGTCGAAAGAGTTTTGCACAGCCTAAATTATATCCGAATTTAAAGTGGTGCCAAAGCGGCGACAACAACCAAAAGCGCGTGGAAGCAATGCTGATGCAACTGTTGTACATGATCGCACTGGAAGCGAAATGCAACAATTGCAGCGAGCTGTCGTTGACGGCGTCCTACCCGCTGTCGTTTAAAAGGCAGGCTGTGGATGGCTATTTCACGTCCCTGGGCGCTGCGCTGAACAGGGTAATCCAAAACACGGGCCTTGCAATACACCGGCCGGATAATGCAGAAGACAATATAGACCAGGCGATGGGCAGCATTAATGCAGAAGACAATACAGACCAGACGGTGGGCAGCATAATTGAAATAACCGAAAGCGAGGCGGCTTTCCGGTATGCAGCCAGCGCAGTGACCAGACAGGTTACGTATTGCGTAATCGATATCGGCGGCGGCTCCGCGGATATCTTTATCGACGCGGTGAACGATGGAATATCGCATTGTTATTCGAGTTCGATACGCTTCGGCGCACGGAAAATTTTGCTGGAAGGCCTGCGGGATAACAATGCGGCCAAGCTTAAGATACTTGTTAATAATGCGGAAGACAGCATCAAAGAAATGTATTACGACGTCGATGGATTTATCAATGATATTTGCAAAAGCCAGGACGGAAACGGCGAAAGCAGTATCGAAGATTTGCTTGGCATGAAAATCCCGAAAGACAAAAATATCGACACGCAGGTTCACAATGAAAAAACGTTCGGAGAGGCTTACGCAAAATATTGCGCGGGGAAAAACCCCGGCGAAAATGGAGCCGGTGCGCTGCTGGAGCTGAAAAAAAGGGTCGCATTTTATCTGGCGTCGATCATCTTTTGTGCAGGCCTTATGTTAAGGGACGAAAAAGAGATTTCAAAAGACAGCGCTTCTGTCATCCTTGCTGGCAACGGTTCAAAAATGATTCATTGGATCCACCGCGACGAAGAAAGCAAGACGGAATTCGTTTACCGGCTGTTCCTGGCGGGAATGCATGCAGCCATTGCTCCGGAGGATTTTGAATGCGAGTTTTCAAAAGACCCTAAGCTGGAAGTCGCCAGTGGTTCGCTCAAAGGAAGGCCGGCGATATTTGGCGATGGCAAGCGCTCCACCTCCTCGCAAGTACGTTTCGGCACGGCGGCGGGAACCGATTCGGCAGCAGAGGCGGCCACCGGTAATAAAACGCGTAATGCGGCGCATGAAAAGGTGGTCGAAGCCGGTCGAAAAGAATTCAATGAACTGCTAGAAGCTTATAAAACGGCCGCAAGCGAGTGTTTTGACTGGACATTCAAACAAGGCGAATACTCAGCCGGAATATTTGACAAACCGGGCAGGCATCAATACGATCGGGAAGTACTGAAAGGTCACATTGACGACGGAGACGCGTTTCTTATTGGTGCGGTCGATGCATTGAGCCAATACTACCTTGCCTGCACAACGGCAGGCAGCCGGGGGAGGGCAAAAACATGAAGATGCACAGAAAAATCGCGCTGCTGATCGCCGCGCTGCTGCTGCTTGGCTTTTGCCAAACGGCGTATGCCGCGGAAGACTCGGAGGACGGCGTCGAAATCTTCGTTTGCGAGACGACGGCGGTTTACGATGCTTCCGGCGAAGAAATCGGACGATTATCCCCCGGCGAACCGGGAGAATACGTTTCTTACCAAAGCGGTGAAGACGGCGTTGAAAATACTGCCCACGTGTTTCTACAGAGGTCGGCGGTGGACCAAAATGCAGAGGAAGGGCAGGCCGGCTTGACCGGCAAATGTGAAGTAAAAATCGTTTGGACCGCCGGCGAGCCGGAAACAAGCATAGAAAATGCTGACGAATCAGTTGAAACAGATAGCGCTACCCTGGACGAATCAGAAAATGAAACGTCCGGCGATCAGGACGCGGATTCAACATTTGCAGAAACCGGCTGGATCGACTCCGGCGCCGTTATCGACGCGCTGATACAAACCGACACGGACCGCGTGGAAGAAGTCGCCATGCTCGAAGGAAAGACCGAAGCGTTGCAGACAAAGATCGATTTGCTAACGGCGGAACTGCAGGCAAAGGACACTGTAACGGAAACCGCGGAGGACGAAGCCGCTTTGGCGAACAGGGAGCCGGTGCTGGACGCCCCGATGCTTATCGTCCTGATTGTCGCATGCGTTTTTGCAACGCTGCTCATAGCCTGCTTCGTTTGGCTTATTTTCGAGCATAGAACAGCGGGTGCGAAAGCGAGCGAAAAGCTGAAACAAATCCCCGAAGAAGCGGATCGCGCAAAGGCACCGACCGAAGTAAATCTCACAACGACAGTGCGCTTTGAAAGTCCGGAGGAGTCCCCGATTTTGCTGATTCGCCTTGATAACGCGAACGGGAACGGGACCGCCGTCCGTCCGGACCGTATTCCGCTGCAAACAAAAGGGGATACGGACGAAAAATCGAACAGAAAGCCGAAAGGCTCTGAACCCGAGCCGCCGAACGAAGAGCAGCTTAAGAAAAAGCGACGTGAAGAGGAACGGCTTAAAGAAGAGCAGCTTAAGAAAAAACAAGAAGAGGAACGACTTAAAGAAGAGCGAATCAGGAAAGAAAACTACCAAAGCGCGCTGGACCTTGTCAACCAGTTGTCGGATATCGTCGCCAACGATCTATGGCAGGAAAAGATAAAAAAAGCAGGCTTCGAGTACGCGCTGCTGGACCCGACGGAAGACAGAAAGCCGGCTTTTAAAAAGGCGCAGGCCGATACTTCGATTTATGCCGCGATCTGGAGACAGGGCTCAAGCGCCACCGCTTATCTTGTTCCTTCGTTCAACGATGCGAATGCGCGCCGTAGAAACTGGGCGGAATTTTACAAAATTGAAGATAGAAACGGTGAAAAACAGGGATACCAGATACTGAAATTTACCGAGCTGTCGCATCGGGAAGCGTTTTACCATGTTGAGAAAGACGGAAAGATGATTCGAAACACATGCGAAGGCGACTGACGAAAACGGACGGCTAATCGTTTGATCGATTGCCGCGGAATGTAACAAAGCGCCTCCGCCGGAAACGGAGGCGCTTTCTGCCGCAACGACAGAAGGAATCCGTTTGTTCCCGGTAATTTCAGAACGGTTCGGGCCGACCGAAACATAGCGCCGGTTCCCGATTGGCACGGCTTTTGGCAAAAACACGTGTAATTTTGCCAAAGCGCCTCCCTATGACGGCAAAACCGTGATAAAATATTCTTGCTGCGGTCCGGCCGGGGAAAGGGGATGCCCTGTTTTGCATCCGGTGGAAGCGCTGTGCTTTCAACGGTGCTTTCCGCTGAACTCGCTGAAATAATATCATGACGATTGTGGAGAAAAAGATGACGAATCAAGAGTTGGTTTCTGAATTCATGACGCTTTACGGCGGAACGACGGACGGCATTCGCCTGTTTCAGGCGCCCGGACGTATCAACCTTATCGGCGAGCACATCGATTATAACGGCGGGCATGTGTTCCCCGCGGCGCTGGACATGAACAATACCGTTGTTGCGCGCGCAAACGGGACGCAGACGATGCGTCTTGCCGCGACAGACCTGCCGGACAGGGTGGAAGCGGATTTGAGCGCGCTGGAGCAATATAAACAGCTGCATTGGGGAAACTACCAGTGCGGCGTTGCTTCCGTATTGCAGCAGGCGGGCTACGCCGTGCCGGGCTGCGACCTGCTCTATCACGGAACGGTTCCGTTCGGCGCGGGGCTGTCTTCGTCCGCGTCGATTGAGGTGGCGACCGCGGTTGCGCTGGCAACGCTCGGCGGACGGACCGAACCCGACATGGCGGAAATCGCGGTGCTTTGCCAGAAGGCGGAAAACGAATACGTCGGAATGAACTGCGGCGTCATGGATCAGTTCGTTTCGGCCATGGCAAAAAAGGATCATGCGCTCTTTTTGGACTGCAATACGTTGGACTATCAATATGTCCCGCTGGAACTCGGCGAATACACGATTGTCATCACAAACACGAACGCGCCGCATAAGCTGACGGATTCGCAGTATAACCAACGCCGGAGCGAGTGCGAACAGGCGCTGACCGTCATCAACCGTAACGGCGGAGCTTATCAAAATCTCTGCTCGATAAAAGCGGATGAACTTGAGACGTTCCGGCAGTTTTTCACGAACGAAACGCTCTACCGCCGCGCACGGCACTGCGTAACGGAAGAAGCAAGGACGATCGCCTCGCTGAAAGCGCTCGAAGCGGGCGATATCGCTGCGTTCGGCAAACTGTTGTGCGAAGCGAACGTATCCATCCGTGACGACTACGAAGCGACCGGGCCGGAACTGGATGCGGTGTTCGACATCGCGACGGGCATCGAAGGCGTCATCGGTTCGCGCATGACCGGCGGCGGGTTCGGCGGCTGCAACATCAGCATCGTGGAAAAATCAAAAATTGCCGCGTTTAAAAAGCGGCTCGCGGCGGAGTATGAAAAACGGACGGGTTATGCGCCTTCGTTTTACCAGTCCGACGCAGGCGACGGCGCGGGCGAAATTCAACTTTAATTCAATAGGTAAGCGAAGCCAACCAGCGCGCCGTACGGCGCGCTGGTTTTTTTGCAGTGCCCAAACCGGACTTGAAATAAAAAACAACCGTCCCTTTCGGGAGACGATTGGCAAGAGGTGCGTTTGATTGGCTGATTTTGTGTTTCGCCAGGGCTAGGCGACCGAACCGGTGCACCAGGCGCGGCGCGGAACGATCCTGCGCTTGCAAACGTCCTTTTGAAACGCATACTTTTCCACGGCGAACGGCGCAAAGCGGAAACCAGGACTGAACGCGTGCTGGCCGGATTCCGAAAGAACCAAGATCCGCCGGATTGTGTTCAGACATGTCGTAAACGCGAACTGCAAGTCCGTTTTGAACGCCCGCTCGGCCGACTGATAGCGACGCTTCGTCTGAAAGATGTCCGACACGACGTCCTTTGCGCAAGCGCACTGTACGCTTGGATATTCGGCAAGCAGGCATTCGCCGGCATGGTAATGGCTGCGGAAATAGTCGTCGAGTTCCTGCTCGTATACCGCGTGTTTCGCCAGCGTTTTTCCAAATTCGCGGCAGTGCGCAAAGCAGAAATAATCCGTGATATAATGGCACAGGATGCCGAGGCGAAGTGCGTATTCCGCAGGGATTTCTTTCGCGCGGTCGATATGCTGTGCGGCGAGAACGCCGGCAAACACGTTGATTTCCCGCTGGCACTTTGCGGTAAAGTGCGGGGAAAGGATAAGCTCCGGCAAATAGTCCGGCAGCAGGTTTCCCAGAACGAACATTTCTTTGTCCAGATGGATGCCCGCCTCCTCCAGCGTCCGGTGCAGCAGATGCCCCATTGCGTGGTGTGAAGCTGATTTCATGTAGTCCCTCCTTTCATCTTTTCGGTTTTATCATATCGCCGTGCCGTCACAAACGCGTAAAGTCAACGTTAAAAGTTCGGCAACTGTCCCCCGCAAAGCAGCATCGGAATGGTCGATGCTTCCGGCACGAACGGGTTGAACGGCAGATTTACACTATAAAACCACCAAAACCTTGAAACGACCTGAAAAACCCCTTGCTTGTGACGCTACGTCATACGTTATGGTATGCCCATAAGGAGGTGAAATCCATGGCTGCTTACACGACCGGAGAACTTGCAAAGCTGTGCGGCGTATCCGTACGTACGGTGCAGTTTTACGACGCAAAGGATTTGCTAAAACCGACTGAGCTCTCGGAAGGCGGGCGCAGACTGTATTCCGAAAGCGACCTGAAGACAATGCGAATCATTTGCATGCTCAAGTCTCTCGGCCTGTCGCTGGAGTCCATCAAAGGGATTCTGGGGAGCGAACGTCCGGAAAACGTTCTTCTTTTGCTGCTGGACGAGCAGGAACGGCAGATCGACGAGGAAATCGGGCTGATGCAGGAGCAGAAACGTGCGATCGACAGCGTGCGCGAAACGCTCAGCACAGGACGGTTGCTCTCCATAGAGTCGATTGCGGACATGGAACACATGATGGAAGAAAAGAAGAATTTGAGAAAGCTGCACGGCAACATGCTGTTGCTTGCTATTCCAATGACGCTGATCGAGTGGGGAACGATTCTGTACTGGATTTTTACCGGCACTTGGTGGCCGTTTGTCGCGTGCATTCCGCTGGTCGTTCTTTTTGGGGTCATCGTAATGCGCATATACTATAGAAACACGCTGTATATCTGCCCGGAGTGTGGCGAACGGTTCCGTCCGTCTTTAAAAGAGGTATTTTGGGCGAGGCACACCCCGAAAACACGCAAACTGACCTGCGCCTGTTGCGGCAAAAAGAGCTGGTGCGTGGAAACCTATGGACACGTTGAGGACGAAAGGAAATAGCGATGGAAAACGCCGTATCCACTCTGGCGATCGTATGCATGGGGATTGCCGCAATCGCCGCTATGATCATCCCGCTGGGACTGTATCTCTATTTTCGAAAAAGACATCATGCAGACCGTCTTCCGTTCTGGATTGGCTGCGCAGTGTTCCTTGTGTTCGCAATGGGGCTCGAGCAGGCTGCGTACCTGCTTGTGGCAAAGCTGGACTGCTGGCTGT
>CAYUUB010000001.1:34292-43100 GCA_964447725.1 uncultured Oscillospiraceae bacterium | reverse complement strand
TACATGAAGGAATACTGGGGCGAAGGCAGCGCGCGCGCACGCAACTGGCAGCGCTACGACAGCGGCGGAGAAGCCGCGCTCAAGTTTGAAGAAGGCGTGGATTCCTACGTGCCGTACGCAGGCAGTTTGCACCACAATGTGGAGCAGACGCTCAGCAAGGTGCGCTCCACCATGTGCAACTGCGGTGCGCTGACCATTCCGGAACTCCGCGAGAAGGCCCGGCTCACGCTGGTTTCCGCCGCGACGCTCGCCGAAGGCAGCGCGCACGACGTGCTGCTCAAGGACAGCCGGTACATCCGCTCGTTCGAGTAATATATGATTTGCGGCACTTTTTCCGGCGCTCGTTCGGACAATCCCGCTGTTTCCGATGGAATCGGTCAAAAAGAACCGTCGCCGGCCATTTCCGATCGGCGATGGTTCTTATTTTTACGGTGCGGCATTCAGGACCTGTCGTTCTTTCGAAGCAGCCGCTTTAGTTCAGGCCAAGCAGCTTTTTCCACGCGGAAATATATCCCTCCGCTTCGGCCTCCGTGTGCGCTTCCGCAAAAATGCGCAGCAGCGGTTCCGTTCCGCTGAACCGGCAGACGACAAAGGAATCGTCGTCAAAGCACACCTTGCATCCGTCAATATAGGTGACCCGCGCCGGCTGTTTCCCGAATTCGGGAAGCGCGCGGTCCTCAAGGATGCGTTTTGTCAGCCCGGCTTTGCTGCCGGCGGGAAAAGAAAGGTTGCATTCCTTCATAATATAGCGCCCGAAGCCCTCGGTTATTTTTTTCAGCATTTCGCTTGGATACATCCCCGTTTTGCATATCATCTCCACAAACAGCGCCGAAGAATAAACGGAATCCTTCCCGTGCAGATGCCCGCGCACCGTAAGGCCGCCGGAGGATTCTCCGCCGATGACCGCGTCGACCTCGTCGATCTTTGCTGAAATATACTTGAAGCCGACCGGCACCTCGTAGCAGGCTTCGCCGAACGATTCCGCAATCCGGTCCAGCAGGTGCGTGGTCGCAAGGTTTCGGACAACCGGCCCTTTCCAGCCCTTATACTCATGCAGATAGTAATACAGCAGCACCAGGATTTCGTTCGCGCTGATGTATTGCCCGGTCCCGTCGATGACGCCAAGCCGGTCGCCGTCGCCGTCCACGGCGATGCCGAGGTCGTATCCGCCCTGCACGACGAGGCTGCGCAGTTCGCCCATTGTGAATTCCGTCGGCGCCGGCATCAGGCCGCCGAAATACGCGTCCTTATTGCTGTGTATCTGATCGACGGTGCAGCGCGTCGTATTAAAAATCACGTTCAGCGGATAGGACGACGACCCGTGCATCGAGTCGAACAGGATGCGCGGCCCGCGTTCGCGGATGGCGGCGGTGTCCAGCACCGCAAGGATATCGTCGATAAACTGATTGAACGGGTTCTTCAGGTATGTAACCAAGCCCCCGTCCACCGCCTTCTGCATCGGAATGGAAGAAACGCCGTCCAGAACGCCGATTTCATGCTCCAGCCGTTCCGTGACCGCGACCGGTGCGTCGCGCCCTTCCTCGACAATGATTTTTATGCCGTTATAAATGGCCGGGTTGTGAGACGCGGTGATTTCAACGCCAAAATGCAGCGCGTTCTGCTTGACGAGATACATAACCAGCGGCGTCGGCACGCTGCGCTTCATAAACCAAACCCGTATGCCGTTGGCGGACAGGACTTCCACCATCCACTCGGCCGCCTGCGGGGACAGGAAGCGCCGGTCGTAACCGATGACCACGGGCTTGTCCGCCTTGCCGTCCCGAAGGATGCAATTCGCTAAAGCCTGCGCAATCCGCTGGATGTTTTCCATATAAAAATCTTTCCCGATTTCCGCGCGCCAGCCGCCGGTTCCAAAACATATCATATTCTTTTCCTTTCCGAATCCTTCATCACGAGCGGCCGGCCGTACGACGCGGCGGCTATATAAAACAGAAATGCATCGATATCATTATTATAGGAATAGTTCATGCGTTTTTCAACAGCAGGGCAAGTCGGGCTTAAGCAACGTCCGAATGCTGTGCCTCGCTTGTAAAAACGCCCGGAAAGCGGCGCGTGGAAGCGCGATTGCACCTGGAATTCTTATTAATATAAAATTTTAATCAAATCCGAATCAATTTCTTGTAAAGTAACATCGCCGCGTGGTATTATGATTATACATTTCAAAGGTACACGGGTACGCACAATTCTATTATTTTTTGGGAGGGAAATCATGAAAAAGGTTACTCGTCTTTTAGCGTTGCTAATGGTCATCGCCCTGGCTTTCGGTGCTTTTGCCTGCACGAAAACCGAAGAAGCCGCCACGGTGGAAGAGACCCAGGAGGAAACCACCGAAGTCGCAACTGAAGCGACCGCCGAGCCGGTATCGACCGAAAAGTCCCCTGAAGATTACACCGGCAGTCTCGTTGTATACTCGCCGCACGACGCCGACCCGTTGAACGCGGGCGTCGCGATGTTCCAGGAAGCCTATCCGAACATCACGGTCGAAGTCATCGCCGGCGGCACCGGCGAACTCTGTCAGCGCGTCGTGGCGGAATCCGCCAACCCGCAGGGCGACGTTCTCTGGGGCGGCGGCGCCGATACGCTGGCCGCTTACGCCGACTACTTCTCGCCGTATGTTTGCGCGAACGATGAATTCATCTCCGAAACCTTTAAAGACGCAAACGACATGTGGATCGGCGAATCTCCGTTGCCGATGGTGTTTATCTACAACAAGACCCTCATCGACGAAGCGGACGTGCCGACAACCTGGGAAGGGTTGACCGATCCCGCGCTCAAAGGGCAGATTGCCTACGCTTCGCCGGCAAAATCCGGCTCGGCCTATACGCAGCTCTGCACGATGCTGTTCAGCCAACCGACGCTTGACGACGGCTGGGCGCTTGTCGAGCAGTTTATCGCCAACCTCGACGGCAAGGTTCAGGAATCCTCCGGCAATTGCCATAAACTCGTGGCCTCCGGCGAATACGCCCTCGGTGTAACGATTGAAAAATCCGCCGTGCTCTACGGCGACAACCCGGACATCGGTTACGTTTACCCCGCTTCCGACTCGGCTGTCCCGGACGGAGTTGCGCTCATCAAAGGCTGCCCGAACGAAGAAAACGCCAAGCTGTTCATCGACTTCGTAACAGGTTATGATTGCCAGGTCGCGCAGAACACGGACTGGGCGCGCCGTCCTGTTCGCAGCGACGTCTCTCCGGTCGGCCTGCCTGAATTGAGTTCGCTCGATCTGTTGGATTATGATTTCGACTATGCTGCAAACAACAAGGAAGCCATTGTTGAACAATGGAACGACCTGACCGTCGGATAAAATTACCATTGGGTGGCAAGGGGGATATTCCTTGCGGATATCCCCCGTTTTTTGTAGAATAAAATCACTCTATAAGCAATACGAAAAAACCGTTCGCGCGATTGCTGCCGGGAGCGTCGTATATAAGCCGGCTCAGCCGGTTTGGCTATATATTATGGGAAAAGGCGGCGGCAAGAAAAATGGAGGGAAATCATGACCAATAACGTAATCATTCAAAATGCGGTGAAGCGCTACGGCGACTTTACGGCGCTGAACGGAGTTTCCCTCGATATCCACGAGGGTGAGTTCTTTACGCTCCTCGGACCGTCCGGTTGTGGCAAAACCACGCTCCTTCGGATGATCGCGGGGTTCAACTCGATAGAGGGCGGAGATTTCTATTTTGGAGAAAAACGCATCAACGATATGCCGGCGCACAAGCGGGACATCGGCATGGTCTTTCAGAATTACGCGATCTTTCCGCATTTGACCGTTCAGGAAAACGTGGCGTACGGCCTCAAGGCGCGAAAGGTTCCGCGTCCGGAAATCAAAAAACGCGTGGACAACGCGCTGGAACTTGTGCAGATTGCCCATCTTGCGCAGCGCAAACCCAGCGAGCTTTCCGGCGGGCAGCAGCAGCGCGTCGCGTTGGCGCGCGCATTCGTCGTCGAACCGAGCGTATTGCTAATGGACGAACCGCTGTCGAATCTGGACGCGAAACTCCGCGTTCAAATGCGGTCCGTCATTAAAAAGCTGCAACGGCGCCTTGGCATTACGACGATTTACGTTACGCACGATCAGGAAGAAGCCCTCGCCATTTCCGACAGAATCGCCGTCATGAAAGAAGGCCGCATCATGCAGATCGGCACCCCGGACGAAGTTTACGCAAGGCCCCAAAACCCGTTTGTCGCAGGATTCATCGGCGTAAGTAATTTCCTCGACTGCGATATCTCCGGCGATATGGCAAACGCAAAGGTCTCCATTAAAAACGAACTCGAACTGAACATGCACCTTTGCAGGCAATTTGCCGGCAAGGGTTTGCTTTCGGCGCGACCCGAGCAGCTCTTTTTCGCCAAGGAAGGCATGCCCGGCAAAACGTTGTATTCGACGTTTCTGGGCGACTTTATCGAATACGAAGTCCAGCTGGACGACGGGCAGAACCTGATCGTAAACGAGTACACAAAGGATACGTCCGTGATCCACCCGGTCGGCGAAAGCGTAAAGATCCGTTTCGATCCGAACCGGGTCAGCCTCTACGAGTCTGAAACCGGGGAGGTGCTCTCCCGATGAAGAAACGCGCCGCAAAACGGTTCCGGCCGGATTTCTGGTTCGTAACGAAAGCAACGCTTTTGCTTGCGCTGTGCTTGTTTATCGTATATCCGTTTTACACGATTCTCACGAAAAGCGTTTTTTCGACCAAGGTCGAGGGCATCACGCTTTATAATTTCATACGGTTTTTTACCAAGCCTTATTACTATACGACATTGCTGCACTCGCTGGTCGTCTGCTTATCGACGGTAGTGCTTGCGACCGCAATCGGCGTGCCGATTGCGTACCTGATGACGCGCTACAACGTCGCAGGCAAACGGATCCTGCATATCTTCATCATCATGTCCCTCATGAGTCCGCCGTTTATCGGCGCATACTCCTGGATCATCCTGCTTGGACGCAACGGCCTGATTGCGAAGCTTTTCGCGCTTGTCGGCATGACGTCCCCGACCATTTACGGGCGCAACGGCATCATATTCGTGTTTATGCTGCATCTGTTTCCATATATCTACCTGTATACGTCCGGTGCAATGAACAGCATCGACAGTTCGCTGGAAGAGGCGGCTGAAAACCTCGGCATGAGCAAGCTGAGGCGCATATGGACGGTAACGCTGCCAGTCATCCTGCCTTCGATCCTGGCCGGATGCATCATGGTGTTCATGACTTCGCTCGCCGATTTCGGCACGCCGATGCTGCTTGGCGAGGGATATACCGTGCTGCCGGTGCTCGTCTACAACGAATACATGTCCGAAAGCGCCGTCAACCCGAACATGGCGTCCGCGCTGTCCGTCGTAATCGTCACCTGTTCGCTCCTGGTGCTGACGTTTCAAAAGCTTGTGGTCGATCGTAAAAACTACATGATGAGTTCCCTCCGCCCGCCGGAGGAGGTAACGCTGAAGGGCGCGAAACGCTTCTGGGTGTCGTTCCCCGTCTATTTCATCACGTTCCTCGCCTTCCTGCCGCAGATCGTCGTCGTCTGCCAGTCGTTCGTGGAACGCAGTTTTTCCGGCATGGTGCAGGGCATCAACCTGAGCAACTATCAGGCTATGATGAAACGCCTTTCGACGAATATCACGAACACGTATGTGTTCTCCATCGTCGCGATCGTGTTTATCGTGATTATCGGAATTCTGGCTTCGTACATTATCGTACGCAGAAAGAGCAAAGTCTCTTCGCTGATCGACTCGCTGATCATGTTCCCCTATGTAATCCCCGGTTCGGTGCTGGGCATCGGGCTGATCATAGCGTTCAACCGCAAGCCCATCATACTGGTCGGCACCGCCGCGATCATGATCATTTCCTACATTATACGGAAAATCCCGTACACGGTGCGTTCCGGCAGCGCGTTTCTCTACCAGATGGACCCCTACATTGAAGAGGCTTCCATCAATTTGGGCGTTTCTCCGATCAAAACATTTTTCACCGTAACTGCGCGCATGATGCTGCCGGGCATCCTTTCCGGCGCCGTCCTGAGCTGGATTACCTGCATCAACGAGCTCTCCAGTTCCATCATGCTCTACAGCGGCAAAACCTCGACGATTGCGGTGGCGATTTATCAGGAGGTCATGCGCATGAGCGACGGGACGGCCGCCGCGCTTGCCACGATATTGACCGTTACGACGATCCTGTCGCTTTTGATCGTGTTCCGTCTTACAAGGGGCAAGGTGAAAATCGTATGATCGCAGGATTCCTTATATAACAAAACGATACCGGAAAGGCATAGAACCGAATGACTCGTAACATTATTTTCGATATGGGCGGCGTGTTGATCCGCTTCGACCGCGAATACTTTATCCGCAGGCTGGGCGTAGACGCCGGAGACGAACGTATCCTTATGAACGAGGTGTTCCGTTCTGTGGAGTGGGCGCGTATGGACCGCGGGTCGATCGCCGAGGCGGACGCCGTGCATAACATTTGTGAACGCACGCCGGAAAGGCTGCACGACGCCGTGGAGAAGCTCGTCACCATGTGGGAGCGTCCGATCCTTCCGATCGACGGCATGTACGAGCTGATCGCGGACTTGAAAAACAACGGCTACGGCGTTTTTTTGCTGTCCAACGCCAGTCTGCGCCAGCACGAATACTGGCCGCATATTCCGGCTTCCCGCTTCTTTGACGGAAAATTGATATCCGCCGATGTTCGGCTCGTGAAACCGCAGCCGGAAATCTATACCCTGTTATGCAGCACCTTCGGGTTAACGCCGTCGGAATGTTTCATGATCGACGATACGCCGCAGAATATCGAAGGCGCATATGAAATCGGCATGCCGGGCTTCGTTTTCAACGACGACGCGGCGGCTTTGAGAATCGCGCTGAAAAACCGCGGCGTAACCCTCTCGGCACAGTAAATTGGCACTTGTATGCAAAAAGCCCGTTTTTCGGGCTTTTTGCATATCTAAGCAACAGAATTCCTTCAGCCGGCGTGCTTACGCCCCGTCTGCTTATCGCTTTACGACATGCTTTTCAAGCGCGCCGCGCGCCCCGAAGCACGCGATCAGCGCGCTGAGGGAAAACGCGATCAAAAGGAGGACGGGAATCGACCGCGGGAACCACCAGGCGCAGGCGGCGAGGATCAAAAACGACACACAGGACGCTGCGACGCCCCGGAGCGGCCGGATGAAAAGCAGCAGGAACGCGTTTTTTACCAGCGCTCCGAACGGCAGGCGGACCTTCGCCAGCATGCAAAGCAGGTTGTTCAGCGCGGCGAATAAAAGCATGCTGAGAATCGCACAGAAAACCGACGGCACTAACGCTAAACTCGATCCCGCCGACCAATAAAACAGCGCCCCGAACACCGCCCCTGCAAACAGCAGCAGCATCAGCCATCCGGCGGCAAGCGTTTTTAAAAAATCGCTTTTAAAGGCGGTAAAAAAGGTGCCGAAAAGCGAAAAATCCTCTTCTTCCAGCATGAGCCCGACGCATTTCATCAGCGCGGCGGAGGCGGCCGGGACCGTAACGAGCGGAACGCAGAACGCGACATACAGCAAATTCAGCGCAATCAGAGAAAGCAGCCGCGAGATCGTCACATGAAATAACAGCGGCAATCCTTTTTCCCTGTTTTCGCTCCCATCCTGCTGATAACTCATTCAAACCCGCCTTCCTTTCGGGGAAGCGTATGCGCCGCTTTATAATAATCCGTCGGCGTCATCCCGGCGTATCGTTTAAACAGCCTTGTAAAATAGTATCGGTCTTCAATCCCGACCAGATATGCAATTTCGCTGAACGAAAGATTCGTCGTCGCGATCAGCTGCTTTGCGTTGCTGATGCGCAAAAGATTGATATAGTAAAAAATCGTATTTCCCGTCGCCGCGGAAAAAACGCGGTTGAGATAGTCGAAATTCATTTCAAAGCGTTCGGATATCCCTTCGCTGGTAATGCGCTCGGTATAGTGCGTGTTCAGGTAGCGAATCAGCGCATCGACCGCAACGTCGGATTTTCTGCGCGTGCTTTCCTCGTTCAGGCAGGCCGCGTTGAGGTATTCGTGCGCGACCATCATTAAAAACAGATGCAGCTGCGCGGAGACATATCGTTTATATTGCTCCTCGCGGCGCTCGTAAACTTCGGACGCCGCGTGCAGGATCGAGCGGTAGTCGATTCCGGAAACGTTGCTGCGCTTTGGAATGCACACCACCGGGTCGGTCGGGTCGATTTCGTCGAGATTGTAGCCGATCAGCGATTTCCGCCGGTTTTCCTTCATCGCCTCCATCGCCAGCGCGTCGTCTTCCGCGCGTTTGATCCGCTCGTGCTTGAAATGCGCGTAATAGTAGTCGCAACTCGCCGCCTGATACCCTTCATGCGGCAGGTTCGGTTCCAGCAAAAAGCAGTCTCCCGCTTTCAGGTGCGCCGGAACGCCGTTTTCGGTGATGTACATGTCCCCGTCCCGAATGACGTAGAGGATATATTCGTCGATCACGCGCGAAAAATGGCACCACGGCTCGTGATACCGAACGCGTCCCATCATTCGGACGCGCGGCAGCACCGTGGTGTCATACGTCAGCAGCATGAAGAATTACTCCGTTTCTATCCAAACGATGGAATAGTATTGCAATTTTGGCAGGATCAGCGTTTGTATTCGCCCGTTTGCGGTGCGTTCCGTCCGGAACGCGAGCGGCTCTGCGCACAATGATTCCCCGTCCGGCGTGGCGGTATACGCGCCTTTCACGTCCGTATCCAGCCGGAGCCGAACGCAAATGTTCCCGATCGGTTTCGGCTCGCGTTTGCCTGCGTTCCAGTTTGCGT
>CAYUUB010000001.1:0-34282 GCA_964447725.1 uncultured Oscillospiraceae bacterium | reverse complement strand
TCGTTCCCCGTGAGGTTTTGCAGATGCAGCGCAACCCGGCTTTTCGATTCGCGCAGGATCAGCCAGACCGCGTCCGCGCGCCCGTCGGACGAAAACGACACGCCGTCCGCCGACGCGACGACGTCCTCGTTGATGCCGCCGCTCGCCGTCATGGTCACGTCCATCCCGCCATCATCATACAGCAGCGGCGCATAACGGACAAGAAAATCGGCGTAACGTACCGCCGTTTCGCAAAAATCCGGCCGAAGCTTTGCATAGTTGGCATAGTAGCTGTCGCAAAGCAGCCCTTTTTCCTCGCCGTGTACAAGCTGAAAACCGCCGGATGCCATGATCACGGCGTTTGCCAGCCGGAACGCATGCTCGGCGCGCGCAAGCTCGATTTCAGCCTTCGCATTTTGAAACGGTTTCATGTACGCCGCGAGCACGACGGGCTTACCGGAAACCGCCTTTGCCTTTTGAATCAGCAGGTATAAATCCCGGTAGGTATCGTGCGGCGGCCAGACTTCGATATACATCGCGTCCTGAGCGCCGGACGCGACCTTCTCCGTCGGCCAGTCGTTGACCGCGTTAAACGTTACGCCGTTTTCTTCGTCGGCGACGCACACGGCTTTTTGCGCCGCGTCGATGAGCGGCAAAAACGCGTCCTCAAGCAGCACCTGCTTCCCCTGTGCGTCGTAAATGCGTTTGGGAAACCCGTAGGTATCCATATGGATGCCGGAAAAGCCCAGCGCCCCGACCGCGGACACGTATTCGTCCACGATATGTTTGCTCCAGCCGCAGCCGGAAGAAATGTTCATATAGTGGAGCCATCCGGCAAACAGCATCGGCTCGCCGTCGCGGAGGTACGCCGCCCAGTCCGGATGCGCGGCAAACGTTTCCTCCGTCGCCGCATAGACGGCGCCGTATGCAAACGGACGCATCCCGCGCGATTTGCAGGCGGCGATCTTTTTTTTAACGACGGAAAGCGCGCTCCTGCGGCCGATCGGGTCGAGATAATCCTCCGTCGGAGAAATCAGCTTGTCGTGGCGGTACATCCAGTCGTAAAACTGCACGGTGTTGACATGCAGGCGGTTGAGCCAGTCGACGTCCGCCGTATCCGCGTCCTCCGGCGAAAAATCGGACAGAAACCCGTAACGAACGACGGATTTGACCGAGGATACCACGTCGAACGCGGTTTCAAACGTCCCTGCTTCCGTTTCGACTGCCACGCCGTAGTTACCGACGTCCGGTGTGCCGATGTCAATTGTATCGCCGTCTTGTTTCCAATCACATTCGATTCTCTGTTGCAGGAAATACAGTTGAACGCGAAGGACGCGCGGAAATCCAAAGTCGAAGTGCAGCTCGATGCGGACATGCCCGCCCGCGCGGTACTGCGCCCGGTCGGGGCAGCAATACGCCGCCTCCCGATTGATTTGCTTCATATCGTTACTCCTTGACGGAACCCTGCGTGAGCCCGCCAATTACCATTTTTCGTTGAAAGACGACAAACAGGACGATCACCGGTATCAGCGCCAGAATGGAAGCGGCGAACACCCACTCCCAGCGCGTGGAATACTGACCGTGCAGCCGCTGCAGCAGCAGCGGCAATGTGATCATGTCCTCATTTGCGCCGACAAGCACTTTTGCGGTGAAATATTCTTCCCAGAACCCCTGCAGCGCAAAGATGCTCATCGTGCCGATCGCCGGCTTGGAAAGCGGCAGCATCACGCGGAAAAAGATCGTCCCGTGGCCGCCGCCGTCCACAATGACCGATTCGGACAGGGCGTCCGGCAATCCGCGGAAGAAATTCCGCAGGAAAAAAGTATGCCCGCAGACGTTGGTGGCGACATAGACCAAAATCAGGCCCGCGCGCGTGCCGATCAGGTTTTCGTCCGACCACGGCAGGTGTATCCCCTTGAGGATGATAAATTGCGGGATGATGTTGAGAAAACTCGGCACCATCAACGTAAACAGATACAGCTTAAAGAGCGTCTCCCTGCCAGGAAACTCGATCCGCGCAAATCCATACGCCGACAGCGTGGAAATAAATACGGAAAGCGCGACCGTGATGGCCGTGTTGATCACGCTGTTTTTCACCGCGACCGGAAACAGCGGCAACGAAAGCACATAACGGTATGCTGAAAAATCGAGCTGCGTCGGGAACAGCTTCGGCGGATACGGCAGCACGTAGCTGAACTCTTCGAACGAATTTGTGATCATAAACAGAAACGGCACCGAAAAGATCACAAGCGACGTCACGAGGATCGTCCAGATCACCATCTGCGCTATGACCTCGCCCGCTTTTTTGCCGCGCAGGTTTCGCTTCATCAATCGACACCGCCTTTCTCCACGGTGTCGAGCTTTAAAAGCCTGTTGAGCACGACCGTTAAGACGACGATGGTCACGGCGGAGATCAGACCGATCGCGGACGCCTCGCCGAACTGGAACTGGTTAAACGCCTTGTCGTAAAGCAGGTATTGCAAAACGGAGGTGCGCCCGTTCGGGTTGCCCTGCGTGAGCATCAAAACCTGAATAAACACGTTGAACGAACCGATAATCATGTTGACCAGAATGTAATACGTCGTGGGCTTGAGGCATGCGATCGTAATATGCCGGAATCGACCCCAGACGCCCGCGCCGTCCAGCGACGCCGCCTCGTACAAATCGCGCGGAATGCTCTGAAGCGCCGCAAGGAAGATCAGCATCGCCCAGCCGACGTTTTTCCAGATACCCATGAGCCAGATCGCCGCGTTGCCCGACCATTCGCGCAGCAGCCACGGCACGTAATCGTCCAGCAGGTGCAGTTTATCCACAAGGACATAGTTGATCAGCCCGCGGTCCGAATTATTGAACATATAGGTGAACACGAGGCTCACGATAACCCAGGACGTGATGACGGGCAGATAGAAGCCAACCTTGAAGATCGTTTTGCCGCGCTTGAGGTTGTTGATCAGGTACGCAAAGATCATGCCCCCGAAGATAATGAACGGCACCGTAAACAGCGCGTAGAGGAAGTTGTTGCGGTAGGCATACCAGAACCGTCCGCTCGGATCGGTCAGCACGCTGATATAGTTGTCAAGCCCGACGAAGTTGATCTGACCCTGCACGATCTTATATTCGGAAAGCGAAATACGGATGGTGAAGATCATCGGGTACAGAACGAACAGCACGACGAGGATCAGCCCGGGCAGGATAAACGGCAGCGCCGCAAGCCACCCCTTGGCGCCTTTCTTCCATTTTCGTTTCGTACACGCCTTCACGATTGCCTCTCCTTTACCTCCGAAACCGTATTTCGGCCGACCTTCCGCGCTTGCGCCGCAAAGCCGCGCGGCTTTGCGGCGCAAGCGGACGATACCGTTTCGTTTATCCGAGCAGCGCGTCGATCTGCTGCGCGGCGGCGGTCAGCGTCGCCTGTACGTCGGTTCCGTTAACGAAAATATCCGTCATTGCGTCGCTCCACACCTGCTGAATCTGCGAGTTGTTGGGCGACGGGATGCGCGCGGACGCGGACTCAAGCTGCTCCATGTAGACGGACCACACGGGGTTGTCGAGCACGGTTTCGTTATCGACCAGCGACTTGAGCACCGGGAGCTGGCCGGTTTCGAGCATTGCGAGCTGTACTTCTTCGCTGGTCATAAACTTCGCGAATTCGTACGCTTCGTCGGGATGATCGCCCGTGGAGAACACCGCGATGTTTTCCCCGCCGACAACGGACGCGCTGCGTCCTTCATAGGTCGGGATCGTCGCGGCGATGATGCCGCTTGCAAGGCTGTCGTCATAGGACCCGAAGTACCACGGACCTTCGAAGAACATGGCGTATTCGCTGTTGATGCCGTCCCAGGCGTCGACCGTGCCGTCCACGTCGCGAATGGTGAAAACCTTGTCGGCGTGCAAATCGAGCATGGTCTGGATCGCCTGGACGCTCGCCGCGCTGTCAAGGTAACCGGACGCCACCGTGAACCCGTCGTCCGTGAGCGTGCCGCCGAACAGCCAGAAATACGGATACAGGTCCCAGTCGCCGACGCCGGAGACGTTCAGCGAATAGGTCCCGCGGCCTTCCGCGGCGGCGATGAACTCCTCCATGGTGGCGGGCGCGCCGTCGATGCCGAGCTCCGCCATGATCGTTGTGTTAATGACGGCGGCCTTACAGTTGGTGTCCAGCGGCAGGCCGTAATAACTGCCCTGATACAGGTTCGTCGAGAGCGGCCCTTCGAGATAGTTGTCCGCAACGGTTGCAAAATCGTCGTAGTCGCTCAGCGCGACCAGCCCGCCCTGCGCGGCATACGCGGCGGTGTTGACGATGTCGATGCGCGCGACGTCCGGGCTCTGGCCGGTGCCGAACGACGTCACGATCATCTCATGGTACTGGCTGCTGTCCTGGCGGACGACTTCGATCGTGATTTCCGGATGCAGCTCGTTCCACATGGGCAAAACGACGTCCTCAAACTGCGCTTCTTCCGTGTCGCCATACGTATTCCAGAACGTCAGCGTAACGGGTTCCGCGGTTTCTTCCGGTTCGGTTGCAACGGCTTCTTCCTGCTGTGCTTCCGGCTCGTCCGTCGCTTCCGCTTCCGTGGACGTGCCACCGCAGGCGGACAGGCAGCCGACAGCCAGCAGCAACGCTGCAAGTATCGCAATAAGCTTTTTCAATGACATACTGTGTTCCCTCCTCGATAGATTTGTTTCGTTGAAATGCGCGCGCGGCTTTTGTATTTCAGCCGCCTTGCTGTACTTCGATTCTACGCGGGATTTCAGGCGAAACAAATTGATGAGAATGACAATATTTGTATTATAGCGACATTTATTGAAAAGCGAAACACCGCGTCTGCAAATCGGGTCCGCGCGCCTCGGCATTTTATCGGGGCAGCGCCCTCGCGGGCGCAAGCGGCGTGGTGCAAAAAAAGCACGGTAAATTCCCGTGCTTTTCAGTGCTTATTTTCGTCTCATCGTCGATTCGCGTATGATGAGTTTCGGCAGGGTGATATACGTTTGAAACTGGAGATTCGGTTTTTTGATCTTGTCGATGATCATCTTCCCCGCCTGCATGCCGAGATCGTACACATCGATATTGACGACGGTCAGCGGCGGGTCGGTGATTCGCGAAAACGGATAATCGTCGAACGTTACGACGGCAATCTCTTCCGGTATGGCGACTTTCCGCGCGTGAAGCGCGTTGATGCAGCCCAACGCGAGCCGGTTGTTGGCGCAGACGATTGCATCCGGCTTCGTCTGCCCGGCAAGCAGCCTCTGCGTCATGTCGAATCCGTCCGCAATCGTGGACTCGCCCCGCACGACGAGATCGTCGCGAAATTTCAGCCTCGCTTCCTGCATTGCAAGCTTTGCGCCTTTGAGCCGCGCCTCCGATATTGCGTCCATCTCCCTGCCGCCGACGTACGCAATCAGCCGCTTGCCCGTTTCCAGCAGGTGCAGCGCGGCCAGCTCGCCCGAAAGCGGATTGTTGTTGTCGACCCAGCACAGTTTGGATGGAAAATTCGGCATGCCGACAACGACATGCGGGAATTCATATTTCAAAACGAGCTGGGACAGCTCGCGCGTCACGATCGCCGCATGGAAGGCGATCCCGTCCACGCTTTTTTGCAGCATGAGTTCTTCGACCGCCGCACAGTTACCTTCCGCCATGTCGATGACGACCAGGCTGTAACCCTTGCGCGCAAGCGCATGCTGCAAGCCGGACATGATTTCAAACATGTGCGGGTTCTGGAACGCGACGTCGCGTTCCAACGTAGTTACAAACGCGACGCTTCCGGACGCCTGCCTGGCAAAGCTCTGCGCGCGCCGGTTCGGCGTATACTTCAGTTCCCGCATCGCGGCGCGGACGCGTCCCGCCGTCGCTTCCGAAATGGAATACGACCCGTTGATGACTTTTGAAACCGTCGCGGTGGAGGTGTTCGCCAGTTTCGCCACGTCTTTGATCGTTGCCGCCATCGCCAGCGCCTCCTAAAACGGTTTCCCGATGTTTCGTAAATTTATTATACCGGCCCGCTCAGCGTTTGACAATCAAATACCCGAACGGCGCAAGCGTTTGGCCGTCGAGCCCTTCCGACAAAAGCGGCTCTCCGGCAAGCGCCCTGTCCGATAAGTCCGCCGCTTTTTGCTGCGCGTTGAGCACGACCGCGACGCGGCTTTCATCGTCGTACCGCTCAAAAATATAGAGCCCGCCGGACGCAAGGATCGTACGGAACCCGCCCGTCCGCAGGCAGGAAAAGGCGTTTCGCAGTGCAATCGCCCGCCGGAAAAACGCCGTCAGGCCCGTTTCCTCAAACCGCATCGGCGCGCGGTAATCGTTCTCCAGCACACCGGAAATCCCCTGCTCGTCCCCGTAAAACACGGACGGGGCGCCCATGAACGTCATCATAAACAGGACGGCAAGGCGATACCTGCGTTCGTCGCCGCCGCAACGCGACAAAAATCGCGGCACGTCGTGGCTGTCCAGCAGGTTCAGCTGTCCGAAGGTCAGGTTCTTTCGATACCGCATGCGCATATCGCTCACGCGGGAATCGAATGCCGCGGCGTCGATGTCGCCGATCCCAAAGAAGCGCTTGCAATGCTTCATCATATCGTAGTTCATCGTGGAGTCGAACGTCCGGCCGTCGAGCCAGTACGCCGCGTTCTGCCAGACCTCGCCGATGATCGCCGCTTCCGGATCGGCCGTTTTCACCGCTCTTCTGAAATCCTGCCAGAAGCCGACGTCGATCTCGTCCGCCACGTCGAGCCGCCAGCCGTCGATACCGAACTCCCGTATCCAATATGCCCCGACGTCGAAAAAATACGCCCGCACTTCCGGGTTGCCGGTATTGAGCTTCGGCATGAGCCGCTCGTAGGCAAAGCATTCGTAATTCGGGATCTCCTCGCCCGTTTCCGGTTTGACCACGGGAAATTCGAGCGAATAAAACCAATCCGCATATTTCGAACGTTCGCCGTTTTCCACCACGTCCCGGAATGCGAAAAAATTCCATCCGCAGTGATTGAACACGCCGTCGATGATCACGCGCATATTCCGTTTGTGACACGCTTCGACCAGCACGCGAAAGTCTTCGTCGCTGCCGAAGCACGGGTCGATATGATAATAGTCCAGCAGGTCGTATTTATGGTATTCGCCCGCAACGAAAATCGGATTCAGATAGATGCAGTTGACCCCAAGCCCCGCGATGTAATCCAGGTTTTCTTTTATGCCGTTGATCGTTCCGCCGAGCTTACCGTTTACGGTAAATCCGTCATATTCTTTCTGCGTCGGGACGCGGCTGACCGATCGCCTGCCGGTTGCGAAACTGTCCGGAAAGATGTTGTAGATCACCGCGTTTTTCAGCCACGCCGGAACGTCCGCAATGTCCTCGCGCCGGTTATAGGGCAGCTTGTAAAACTCCGAGCGTTCGTCCGCAACCGTCTCGTAAAACAGATCGCCGTAATACAGCGTCGTTTCCTTCCCGTCCGAAAGCTCGAAGTAATAGCAGACACGCCGGTATGGACTCGCCAGCGTGACCTCGAACCAGTCGAACAGTTCGCCGGTCGCGGCTTTTTCCATGTCGACGCTCGAAAACACGACCGGGTTGACGCGGCACGCCGTATCGCCGTAAAACAGGCGGCAGGAAACGAGATCGTCCTTTGCCGCACGCAGGCGAAACACGATGCGGCTTTCGTCGGCACCATGCGCAAAGTTGGACATCGGTTGATGCAGGATCGCTTCTTTTATCATGTAGCTCTTCGTAACTTTCTTTTAAATATCGGTTCTTCGGTTCATCCTTTTACGCCGCCCGCGGTCAGGCCGGACACCATGTGCTTTTGCACATACAGGAAAATGAGCAGCACCGGCAGCGAGATCACCAGCGAAGCCGCCGCAAACACCGGCCAGCTCCCGGACATCTCGCCCGCCTGGAGTGAATACAGGCCCGCCGCGAGCGTGTATTTGTCCGCGCCGGTCAAAAACGTGATGGCATAGATATACTCGTTCCAAACATAGATCAGCACCATCACCGCGGTCACGACGATGGACGGCTTTGCCAGCGGCAGCACGATTCGCCGGACGATCTGGAGTTCGTTCGCGCCGTCGATGCGCGCCGCCTCCTCTATGTCGTACGGAATGGTGTCGAAATAGCCTTTCATGTTCCAGAGCCCGAACACCGCCATCGTCCCGGTATAGACGATGATCAGGCCGAGCCGGGTGTTGATCAGGCCCAGCGGATTCATAAGCTTGTAGATGGCGAACATGGACAGCAGCGACGGAAACGCGTTTAGCAGGATCAGCATGTTCAATAGCGGCCGCCTCCCCGTAAAGCGCATCCGCGAAAACGCATACGCCGCGGGGATGGAGACGCCGAGCGCGATCGCCACCGTGCAAACCGCAAGGATCACGCTGTTTTTGAACCACAGCAGCACGGCTTCCTCCGTGAACACCGCCTTGTAGTTCGCCAGCGTGAACGCCTTCGGCAAAAACGAAAAATCGGACGAAAGCAGGCTGTTGTTCGCATTGAACGAAACCGACAACGCATACAGGATCGGAATCATCGTGATAAAACAGAAGATGACGAAAAACGTATGCAGCGATATCTTTTTTGCGCAGGTAAGCGCCTTCCTTTTTTGCTTTTGGCTCATGCTCATACGCGTTTCCTCCGCATCTGCTTGTTGGTCAGGACGGTAAACGCAATCATCAAAAGGAATATGATGATGGAAATCGCGGAACTGTAGCCATAGTTGCTCGTGATAAACGCGTTTTCATACGCGTATGTCAAAATCGTATGGATATTCGCGCCGCTCGGCGAGCCCGCCTGCTGCGTCAGAAGGTATACCACGTCGAACTGCTTGAACGTCGTGAAAACCGTAATCACGACCGCCGGGCCGATCACCGGCTTGATGAGCGGGATGGTGATCATCGTCGTTTTCTGCAGGCGGTTCGCGCCGCAGATCTGCGCCGTTTCATACAGGCTCCGGTCGACGCTCTGCAACGCGCCGTCGATAATCATGATCATAAACGGCAGCGCAAGCCAGAGGTTGACCACCGTGCAGCAGATAAACGCGGAAACGTCGCCCGCAAGCCAGCGGACCATATTAAGCCCGAGCCGCTCCATCCACTGATTCAGCAGGCCGAACGTTGAATTGAACATGCCGGTTTTCCACAGCAGGATCGAAACATAGCCGGGCATCGCCCAGGGGAACATCAGGATCGTTTTATAGATTCCCTTGCCCTTCAGGTTCGGCGAATTCAGCAGCGAAGCCAGCATGAAGGCGAGCGCGAGCTGGATGACCATGTTCACGACCGTCCACAGCACCGTCCTCAAAAGCGCCGCGAGAAACCCGGAGTCCAGCACCAGCAGCGCCTTTCTGTAATTCTCCAGGCCGATGAAATCGAAATCGAACCAGTGGTAGAGGTTCATATTGGTCAGCGAAATATAGGCGGTGTATAGAATCGGGAATACGACCACGACGAAGATCAGCAGCAGCGAAAGGCCGCTGTATAGGTATGCGCGTTTGTTATCGTTCCTCTTTTTCATCGCTTCACCGTCTTTGGTCTGCTGACAACCCGTACTTTTTCTCACTTCATCGCCTCGATGAGCTGCTCGGCCTTGGTCTGGTATTTCGTCGTTTCGGTCTCCACGACGCCGTCGGACATGTTCACCGCAACAAGCAGGTTGCCCATCACCGTCCACATCACGTCCATCTCCGGAATGTTCGGCATCGGAACCGCCGTTTCCGCGATTTCGCGCATGGTCGTCACCATCGGGTCGCTGCTGACGCTCTCGTCCTCATAAGCCAGCGCGTTGGCGGGCGCGCAGCCGCTGGCGTTGGCGAGGTCGATCCCGACCTGCGGGTCGGTCAGCACGTTCAGCACGCGCGCGACGGTATCGTGCTTGCTTTCGGCGGCAACCTTGAGCACGTGCACGCCCTGCACGCCCGTATACGGCGCGAGCGGCAAACCCGTTTCGTCCACGACCGGCATCGTGGAAAATCCAAGGTCGATGCCCGCCTCCCGTGCCGACGGAACGAGCCACGGGCCGCCGATAATCGAATCCGCCATGCCGCTCAAAAACAGCGTGTTCACCGTCGAATATTCGCTTTCACCCGGCATATACGCTAAAAACTTTTTATGATATTTCAACGCGGCGCGCACTTCCGGCGAGTTCAGCAGCGGCACGCCGTCGTCGGAAATCAGGCTCCCGCCGAAGCCGTTGATCCACGGGATGCTGTAATACGCCGTGCTGTGCTGCTCCACGAAGCCGAAATGATCGCCCGACGTGTTCGCCTGCATATAGGCGTAGAGCTCTTCCGTCGTCGCCGGAACTTCGTCGTCGCTCATCAGGTCCCTGTTGTAGAGGAACAGCAGCGTCTCGAAATAAAGCGGCAGTTGATAGAGCGTGTCCTTATACGTGGCGGACTCGATGGTGACCGGCAGGTAGTTCGAAAGCGTCTCCTCGTCCACAAAATCCGTGATCGGCGCAAGAATGCCAAGCTCCGCGTAAACGCCGATCTTGTCGTGCGCGAACAGGTACATGTCCGGCGCGGCACTCGGGTCGTTGCCGACCAACTTGAGTGCCTCGGTCAGGCCTTCCTTCCGCACCAGTTCCACGGTCACGTCCGGCAACTGCTCTTCAAACGCTTTTTGCAGGACTTCGACGACCGCGTCCTCCTTATCGTGCCAAATGACGATCGTGTTCGTATCCGTCTGCTTTTTTGCGCATCCCGTCATCGGAATGATCGTCCCGATGAGAAGAAGCGCCGTCAGGATGCTCCATACTCTTTTCATAAGCCGCCCTCACTTGCTATGCCATTCGATTCGAGCGGGCAGAAAACTGCCCGCTCGCGATTCTGCTTACTTGATTTATGTGTTTTTCTTCTTCTTGCCGACTACGATGCCGGCCGTCACACCGCCGGCCACAACTACTGCCGCAATCAGAATCCACAGCCATGTCAGGCTTGCCGCCGCTTCTTCGACAACCGGCTCGGCTTCCGTCACGCTCTTTTCGGTTTCCGCCGCAACAGGCGTCGTGTCCTCGGAAGGCTGTTCGTAGCTCAGGACATAATTACCCTCCGCGTCCACCACGAGCCAGAGTTCTTTCGCTTCGATTTCGATGTCCGCGGTCTGGGTCGCGCCCACGTTTGCGTTGATGATTACGCGGTTGACCCACATCGGCAGCCCGTAGCTGTACCAGCCGTCCCCGTCGTCAATCATATCGGCTCCCGGCCAGTTTGTAAACACGTTCGTCCCGTCCGGGTCGGACCACGACCAGATGCCCGGCATCGTCCAGCTGCCGTCCACTTTTGCATGCACGGTGAACGTCGGCTCGGCAGGCTTTTCGTATGCGACGCTCGCTTCTTCCGCGCTCGTTACGCTGACCCATACGTCTTTGCCCGTCTCGATCGCGTAGTCGCTCGTCTGCACCGTGCCTTCGTTTGCATTGATAATCACGTTTTCCATATTCGCAGGGATGCCGATGGCGTACCAGCCGTCCGTCTGGAGCTCCATCGCACCGCCCGGCCACGCTTCAAAGGCGTTCGTTCCGTCGTCCGTCCAGGCCCAGGCGCAGGGTGCGGCCCAGTCGTCCGGGACCTGCGCGTACAGCGTAACGGTGGAGACGTATTCCGGCAGGCCTCCGATCGTCTGCTGATCGTAGCTGACGACGAACGTTGCGTTTTCGCCTTCCGTTTCCGCAGCCGTGACCGTGATCCACATGTCGTTCGGTTCGATCGCGCCGTCGCCGGTCTGGACGCCGCCTTCATTGGCGTTGATAATCACGTTCGCCATGGTTTTGGGAATGAAGATATAATACCAGCCCGGATTATCCGCGTCAGCCGTCATCGCACCGCCCGGCCAGGAATCGAACGCGCCTTTGCCGTCCGCGTCCCACGCCCAGACGCAGGGATTCGCCCAGTCGTCGGGTACGGCGGCGTAGACGAGGCACACGTCGTCCGCAGTCAGCAGTTCCTCAGCCGGTTCCTCGTACGGCACGTATTCCGGCATGTCGCCCGTCGTTTGCTGATCGTATGTGATCGTCGCGCTCGTGTCTTCCGAAACCGTGATCCAGAGGTCGTTTGCTTCAATCTCATAGTCGCTGGTCTGTACGGTCCCCTCGTTTGCATTGATGATGACAAACGCCATGGTGTCCGGAACATACATATAGTACCAGCCGGGGTTGGTTTCATCCGCGGTCATCGCGCCGCCCGGCCACGCGGAAAAGGCGCTCGTCCCGTCCGCGTCCCACGCCCAGACGCAGGGGCTTTCCCAGTCGTCCGGCACCTGAGCGTAAACGCAAATGTAGCCGTCCTCCGCCAGCGCGCTCATCGGCAGCAACGCAAGAACCATCAGGACCGCCAAAAACAGCGCGAGAACTTTCCCTCTTCGTTTCATTTTCGTTCCTCCTCCAATATTTGCTTTTTGTTCGCGTAAACTTTGATATTCTGTGAATGAAATAGATCGTTCGGCACAATCAATATAGCATCCCGGCAAATCATCATCAAGGAAATTTTAAGTAACCGTTTTCCCTTCTCGCAAGCGAAATCCCATTCGTGGCGTTTTATATGCGGACAACGTTTAAAGGCCCTGCAAACACTCTTGCAGGGCCCTTATATTCACGAAAGCACGGCTATTCGAATCATTTTCTTTCAAAACGCCGGCACAAACCGTCAGTCGGACGTTGGTTCCCTTTTGATCAGTACGATGGACAGATCGTTGACGTTCGTCCCGGTCGGGCCCGTCATAATCAGGCCGCCGCACCGCTCAAGCGCATGGTACGAGTCGTTGCGCATAAGGACTTCGTCGATATCGATTCCCTGCCGGCTTAATATCCGTCCGGTATCGCCGTCGCACCAGCCTCCTGCCGCGTCCGTCGGCCCGTCCGTTCCGTCCGATCCGAATGAAAAAACGGCGCAGTCGCGTATCCCCGCGATTTTCTCCGCGGCGGCCAGCGCAATTTCCTGATTGCGTCCGCCCTTTCCCTTTCCCGTCAGTCGAACGATGGTTTCGCCGCCGGCGATAAACGCAACGGAGTGCGTGTCTTCGGCATGAAACTGCGCGATCGACCCCAGGAAGCTGCCGGCGTCCCTTGCCGTGCAGGAAAGGCTCGCCGTCAGGACGATGGGCTCATAGCCGAGCCGCCTGCAAGCCGTTTCGGCAGCCAGGCACAGCTGACGGACGCTGCCCGTGACCACGGTGGTGACATTGTCGAGATGCTTCGGCGTTTCCCGCATCAGGCACGTGCGCGTTTCGCCGGAAACGGAGATATCGTATTTCCTGAGTATCGCAAGCGCCTGCTCGCTCGAAGATGCGTCTGGATAGGCCGGCCCGGAGGCGATCATGTCCAGCGGATCGCCGATGATGTCCGAAAGCACAATGGAATACACGTGCGCAGGCGCGCAAATCTGAGCAAAGCGACCGCCCTTGACCGCCGAGAGACGTTTGCGTACCGTGTTCATCTCCGTGATATCGGCTCCGCACGCCAGCAGCTTGTCGGTAAGCGCGTACAGCTCTTCTTTTGGAATCAGCGGTTTTTCGAACAAGGCGCTCCCGCCGCCGGAAAGCAGAAACAAAACGGTATCCCGTTCGGTAAGGCCCGAGACCGCTTTCATCACCTTTTCCGTCGCTTCAAAAGTGCTTTCATCCGGAACTGGATGTCCGGCCTCGCAGATGGAAAGATCACCGATCGGTCCTTTCGCATAGCCGTATTTCGTGATGACCACGCCGTTGTCTATGCGCACGCCCGGCGTCTGATGCGCGGCGTAAGCCATTTGCCACGCGGCCTTACCAACCGCAACGAGCACGAGTTTTCCGCCGTTGAAGCGAACGCCCTCCAGCGCCTTGTTCACAGCGGCATCCGGAAGGGCCGCGGCAAGCGCCTCCTGCAAGATGATTTTTCCGTCCTCTTTCAGCGTCACGTCGTTTCGTCTCCTTTTATTTGCGCCGCGGAGCGCCGGCGAAATCCGTCGCGCGCTCCGCATTTAGATTTATAGTTGCTTTTATTTTATCTCAAAATGAAGAACATAATCAACACGCCGACCATGGAAGCAAGGCCGACGACAAGGGTGCCGAGCGTCTGCGTCTTGTAGCCGTCTTCAGGCGTAAGTTCGCCAAAGTTCGTCACAACCCAGAAATAGGAATCGTTGGCGTGCGAAACCGTCATGGCGCCCGCGCCGATGGCGATAACCGTCAGGGCCGCAAGAGCCGGCGTTCCAAGGCCAAGCGCCGGAAGCATCGGCGCGAGGATTCCCGCGGTCGTTGTAATCGCAACCGTGGAAGAGCCCTGCGCGGATTTCAGAATCGCGGCAAGCAGGAACGGGAAGAAGATTCCGACCACGGAGAGTACGTCGGAATGATCGGTGATGTAAGTAACCATGCTGGAATTGGCAATGACCTTGCCCAGCACGCCGCCGGCCGCCGTGATGAAGAGGATCGGGCCGACGATTTTGAGCGTTTCATTGGTAATCTTGTAGAAGTCCTTCATTTTGCCCGCCGAGGCAAGGCCGATGATGCCGAAGATAACGCCGACAGCCAGCGCGATGATAGGCGTGCCAAGGAACTTGATGATGCCGATGGTGAGCCCGCCCATGGAGAATGCCGAAGAAATGGCCATGAGCAGGATGGGGACGACGATGGGCGCAAACGCCATCCAGCCGTTCGGCAGTTTGCCGTAGGAAGCGACCAGTTCTTCATATGTCTGGACGGTTTCGTCGTTCTCGATGTCGTCCGCCGCTTTGACTTTTTTGCCGATCGCCCTGGAGAAGAAATACGCCGCGGCAAGCGCCGGAATAGAGATCAGCGCGCCAAGGCCCATAACGGTCAGCAGGTTGTCGCCAATGCCGAGGGAGCTCGCCGCCGCAATCGGTCCGGGCGTCGGCGGGATGAAGCAGTGCGAAATATAGAGGCCGAGGGACAACGCCACGGTCATCGTTACGCTCGACACGCCCGTGCGCTTGACCATCGCTTTGCGAATCGGGTTCAAAACGACAAACCCGCTGTCGCAGAATACCGGGATGGAAACGATCCAGCCCATGAGCATAATTGCCAGTTCGGGATGTTTTTTGCCGACGGCTTTTACAACACAGTCCGCCATTTTGAGCGCCGCACCGGTTTTCTCCAGCAGGGTGCCGACCAGCGCGCCGAAGATGATGACGATGCCGATGCTTGTGAACGTACCGGAAAAGCCCGCGCCGATTACGGAAGGAATGTCCGTAATGGGAATTCCCGCGACCAGCGCAAACAAAAGAGAAACAGCTAAAATTGATAGAAACGGATGAATTTTCAGTTTTGAAATTGCAAGGATCATTAAGACGATAGCGATGACAAATGCGATAATAAGCGGAATGCCTGTCATAAAAAGATGTGCCTCCCCATATTGAATTTTTCGATCGCTCGGCAGCCGCCCTGCACCCTTACAAGCGGCCGCCGATCGACCATACAAAAAGTATAATAATTAGTATTGGGAGATTACTATATTTTAAATAACAGCTTTATTTGTTTTTGTTTGGTTTTTGTAACAAATTTCATATGTCCTGTCCATAATTTCGTTGCAATCCGAAACGTTGCGCCATTTTTCAACATCCCTATATCCGCTCCTGCATATCGCGGTAAAAATAGATCGCAAGGTAGTACAGCGGCGCTCTCCGGATCGATCTCGGGTCGTATCCGGTCCGCTCGGCAATACGTTTCAGCCGGTATTGTACTGTATTTTTATGCAAAAACAGACGTTCCGCACAGCGTTCCAGCGACCCTTCCGCATCATAATAATTTTCAAGCAGCATCACCGCTTCCACGATCTCCTCGCGGGACATCCCGCGGAATATCCTGCGGATGAATTCCAGTTTCGTGGCGTCTTCCAACTCGCCGGAAATGAGCTCCATATTCAGGTCGTTGTAGAAGCGAATGTCCCATGTGTGCGTACGCATGCAGGCGTTGCATGCGCGGCGCGCCTTCCTGTAACTGCGTCTGGCCTGCATATAGTTTTCCGCAGGCGCATCGATGCCAATTGCGGCTTTCAGCGGATAGCGCGACGCCACAAGGGATAAAATTTGCTCCGACAGCCGCGCAAGCGCAGCGTCGTCGTGCTCGGTCACGGCGCAGACCAACGCGCCGCCGTCTTTGAAGTAGAGATTGTACGGATTCAAGCGGGAGATGTACCCCACAATTTCCTCCGTCGCATGGTCAATTTCGACCATCGCGTCCAGCTTCGTCGTACCGGACGCGGGATACAGCACGATATTGAGAAACCGGCGCGCAATCGTGATATCGATGTTCAGCATGCGCCCGCGTTCGATGAAATCCGCCGTAATATTCTTCACGTCGCCGCTCAGCCACGCGTCGATATAACGGTTGCGGATGTTTTCGCCCAGCAGATGCTGCTCGGTATTGTATGCGTTGAGCAGCAATAATTCCGTCATTCGCTTTATGATGAGCGCATTGTCCGCAACGTCCTTATAGTCTCCCGTTATCCCGAGCACGCCGACACAGTCGCCCTGCATGATAATCGGGTAATTGACGCCGGGTTTCGCGCCCAAAAATTCGTCGAGACCATGGATGATCAGTTCCGACAGCCCCGCCTTGATGATCTGCGCCGCACCGTCGTGCAGGGTCCCGACGCGCGCGAGGTCGGAGCTGGCAATGATAACGCCGTTTTCATCCATAATATTGATCATCTGCGGAATGACCGCGTTGACCTCATGCACGATATTTTCCGCTATTTGCTGTGAAAGTTTCATGATTGGATGGCCTCGCTTTGTTTTATGCGTCAGGAATTGATATAAGCATTGTTTCAGATAACAAATTATCGCATGTCGCTTCCAGTGTCAAGGCGAAGCATATTTGTAAAACAACGGTCCTGCCTTGACAGCAAAGCAGGACCTCGGCAAGCACCTTATTGGTTGATCGATCTTCCCAGTTCGCAGCCGCCCGTTTCTGAAAGCTGCCGACGGCGTTTATGTACGCAGTTTTTGCTTAAGCGATAGGTCTGTTCGTCAAACAGGACAAGGAAAACGACCATGTCGTTTTTTTGCAGGAAGGATTCGATCGCCGAAATCGCGACCGAAACGGCCTCTTCCTTCGGATAACCGAAAATTCCGGACGAAATCAGCGGGAATGCAACCGAGTGCAGGCCGCGCGATTTTGCGAGCTCCAGCGATTTTATGTAGCACGAACGCAGCAACGCTTCTTCGTTTTGCATGCCGCCGCGCCAAACCGGACCGACCGTGTGGATCACATACCGCGCGGGCAGGCGAAAGCCGTCCGTTATAACGGCTTCTCCCGTTTCGCAGCGGCCGATCGCGTCGCAAGCCCGCTGCAATTCTTCCGCGCCCGCCGCGGAAAAAATTGCGCCGCAGACGCCTCCGCCCCGAAGCAGTCCGGAGTTTGCGGCGTTGACGATCGCATCGACATGCATCTTCGTTATGTCGTTTCGAACAATTTCAAACGCCATATTCGATCCCCTCCGTTCTTTACGTATATTCTATCACGCGTGCCGGGCGTCCGGCATACGTATCCGCCGCACAATGCAAACGTTCCTCCGTTTAACTCGTCCGTCCGGTTCGCTACGCTTTCAGAATCGCTTCGATCTCTTCGCGCGTCAGCTTGTTTTTATCGAGAAGCGCTTCCACCAGACGGTCGATCTTTGCCCTGCCGTCTTCAACCGTCCCGATTGTTTTTTTCAGCTCTTCTTCCAGCAGTTGCGACACATATTCCACAATCGATTCGGAAAGCGGCCCTTTCAAAACCTCCGCGTGATTGAGCGCGGCGAGGCCAAGCCTGCCTTCCATGCCGTATTGCAGCAGCATTGCGGACGCAACGCGCGCCGCATGCTCCAGGTCGCCGGCGGCGCCGGTGGAAAGCCCTCCCTCCTGTCCGTAATAGACCAGCTCCGCCGCGCGCCCGCCGAGAGCGGTGCGAATGTTCCCCAGCAGTTCGTCCCGCGTTCGGATCGGCGTCTGTTCCTTGTCCGAATGCTCCATGTACCCGCCGTGTCCGCCGCGCGCGACGATGGTCAGATAGGCCGGCGTCTCGCCGGCAAGATAGCAAAGATACGCATGCCCCGCTTCGTGCCGCGCGACGCGTTCCAGATAATCGACGCCCCAGTCTTTCTTTTCGCCGTGCCGGCTGAGTTCAAGCGCTTCTTCCAGCAGCTCGTCCGTAATTGCCGTTTTCTGCTTGCTGGCGGTTCGCGCGGCAAGCTCGATAACGGATTCCAGGCTGGCAAGGCTCAGCCCCGTCGTGCGCCCGGCAAGCCGGTCGATCAGGCCCGGCGTAACCGCGCTGTCCCTGCGCTTGCCCAGCATGCGTTCCAGATATGCCTTCCGGTTGTCGCGCGTCGGCATGTCCACGAGGATTTTGCGGTCGAACCGGCGCGTAAGCGCAGGATCGATTACGCCCGCAGAGCCATTCTCGCCGTCCACGCCGAAATTTGTCGCCGCCAGCACAAAAACCGGCCTTCGCGGGTCAACGGAAAAGCCGTCCATCTCCGTCAGCAGCGCCGTCAGCGCCATCTCCTCGCCGTGCCCCGTGTTGCCTGCGCCGCGCAGCCGGCCGACAGCGTCGATCTCGTCGATAAACACGATGGACGGCGCATAGCGGCGGGCGCGCCGGAACAGCTCGCGTACGGACTCCGGCCCGCTCCCCTGATATTTCGTCGTAAAGGCGCTTGCGGCGACCGAGAGGAACGCCACGTTGGACTCCCCTGCCATCGCGCGCGCCAGCAGCGTCTTTCCGGTGCCCGGAGGTCCATAAAGGAGCACACCTTTGGGCGGACGCAGCCCCTGCGCTAAAAACTTCTTGGGCGATTGCAGATACTGCACGAAAAACGCCAACTCGTCCTTTGCATCGTCGGCGCCGATCACGTCCGAGAAACGAACGTCGGGACGCTCCGTCTCTTCAAGCACCCCGCCGCTGTCTTCCGCGGACATTTCGCGGCGCAGCGAAAGATCGCGCAGGCGGATCGTCGCCACATGCTTGTCGGGACTTAGAATCGGAGCCGTTTCGAAGGTCAGTATTTTCCGCTCCGCGTGCAGCGACTGCGCGGCGCTTTGCAAATACACTTGGGCGGCGATACGCAGCAGTTCTTCAGCAAATACGCCGAAATCGCCTTCCGGTTTCAGTAGCTTACCACGCGCGCCGGAGCGCACGAACGCCGCCATCAGCTCGTTGTCGATGCGGAACCCGCTGGATTCCAGCAGATAAATCGGCAGGTCCGGCATGCGCTCCCGCACGTTCTTCAGGAACGCATATTCGTCCCTGATGGACGCCGCGGCGATCGGTACGTTTTCGAACGACGCCACGGTCCCCTGCGGCACGTCGTCCAGCGAAAGACGCGTCGCCAGCGGATCGTCGTCCGGCGCGTTCTCCGCCTCTCTGGCAAGGTCGAGCAAAACGAACTGGATCTCATGCTCGCCGAAAATCGAATACGCCCGCGCCATGTCCAGCGTGTCGTAAATGATGCAATCCGGCAGCATCGCCCGGCAGCGTTCGGCAAAACCCGCGTTCCCGAACAATAGTATCTCCGGTTTCTCCGGGTTAACGTAGAGCGCGCGCACCCGGTCTTCGAGCTCGTTCGTTTCCACCTGGAAATGGATCGCCGTCAGATTCTCCAGCGCTTTTTCAAAACTGCTTTCGCCCCATAGCCCGCAGAGCTTGAACAACTCGTTTTTGCAGAACAATTCCGTCTGCGCGCGCACGGTCCGTGCGTCGGCGAGTCCACCTTCCGCAAACAGCAGCGTCGCCGGTAAAAGCTGGTCCGTGTCGACGCGAATGCCATATTGCTTTTCAAACATCTGGCTAAAGCGCGCCACTTCCTTTTCGCATATCCGCTCGAGGTCGTGCGCGGAAAGCCGGTTGAACAGCAGCGGCCAGCCGGTCGCCAGGCGCGAACAGATCGCCGGCGGAAAATACGGCTTGTGCGTCTGCGGATTCATCTCCGTCTCCAGCGTGTTGAGGATGGTCTGCCTCGAAACGCCCGCGCCGCCGTGCAGGTTATCGTACAGCGAACTGCCCGCATTGGTGGTAAAGATAATCAAAGTGTCTTTAAACGGAACGTCCTCGTCCAGAAAATCGTCGTGAAGACGACCGGCGTCCAGAATCTGGAGGAACAGCTGAATCGTATTCAGGTGCGCCTTTTCGATTTCGTCGAACAGCAGGATCGAATGCGGGTGCTTCCGCACAAACTCCGTCAGCAGCCCCGGCTTTGCGTCCTTATAGCTGGGCGCGAATCCGATGAGGTTGATATGTGCCTGATGATCGGCATAGCCGCTCATATCAAACCGCTTGAACGGCAGTTTCAGCGCGTCGGCCGCCTGCTCCGCCAGATAGGTTTTGCCAACGCCCGGCGGTCCGACAAACGCAAACACGGCGCGCGGCTGTTTGCGGTTTTCGTCCGCGGCGGCGAGTACTTCCGCGGAAAACATCCCTTCGGCCAGCGCGTGGACCGCGTGGTCCTGCCCGTACACGCGCTCCAGCAGCCGGTACCGCATTTCGCGGATTCGCTCGTTCAGCCTGGGCAGGTAGGCGATCCCCGTTTCTTCCGGTTCTTCCGGCGGCGTTTCCTGCTCCTCCGGCCCGGCTTCCGCTTCGGTCTTTTGCGCGTCGCCGCTTAACAGGTTCTTCAGCATCGGCGTGGGATGCCGCAGGATCGCGCCAAGCACGCCGTATGACGTGATTTCCGCCTGTCCGTCCTGTTGGGCATGATACATCGCGCTGCCCAAAACCAGGTTTAACTGCTCCTGCGCCGACGGCGAAAGAGGTTCGTTTCTCAATATCCGGCGTAATTGCTGCCGTCCCGCCGAAGTTTGAACGCCTCTTTTTTGCAGCTCCTCCGCAACCTGCCGGATATCTGCGTCGACCGTCGTTTGGTTCTTGTATGACGGCGCAAAATCCGCGCACTTCAATTCGGCAAGCTTCAGCAGTCCCAAAAAAAGATGCTCCGTGCCCAGTTCTCCTTTGCTGAATGCTTTCGCTTCCTCATATGCCCGCAGCATCACAAACTGCATCGCAAGGTTCAGTTCCACAGCTTTCCTCCTTCCGCAAGCCGTCCGGCTTGCCGCCGCTTTGGTTCAACTCAGTCGTCGGCATCGTACCTGTAATCGACTTGTATCAGCCGGACGGTGCCGTCCTCTCCCGCGGTTACGGCAAATCGGCTGTCCCGCGTGAAGTCAAGGGCGTTGACCGCGCCCGTGTGACCCGCGAGCACCGTCTCCACCGCGCCGTCGGATACGCGCCGGAAGCGAACGAGCCCGTCCGTCCCACAGGAAGCGACAAACCTGCCGTCCCGCGTGAAGCATATTCCGGTAACGGAACCGGAAGCACCTGTTAGCCGGGCGCGCATTTGCCCGGTTTTCAGGTCGAATAACACGATTTCGCCGTCCCAGTCCCCCGACGCGCCGATCAAACCGTCGGGCGACAGCGCAACAGCGCTCACGCTGGTTTTGTGATGCGTCAGCGCGCGCAGGCACCGCCCCGTTTCCGCATCCCAGATGCGAACGGTATTGTCCCACCCGCCGGAAAGGGCAAGCGCGCCGTCCGGCGAAAGCGCGGCGGCGGAAACGCTGGACGTATGCCCGTTCAACGCGAACCGGCAGTCTCCATTTGCTTCGAACACACGCAGCGTGTGGTCCCAGGACGCCGTCAATACCGTCCGGGTTTGGCTGATGCAAACGGCGTTCACCGGCCCGGTATGGCCGCTGAAAACGCAAATTTCCGACAGGTCGTCCGGCCGCAGCAATCGCACCGTGCCGTCGGCGGTTCCGATTGCAATCATGCCTTCGGCGACCGCCACGCTTTTCGCCGGTCCGGGCAATCCCGCCTTGCGGACGCAGGCTCCGTTTTCCATGTCCCAAACCTGCAGCAAGCCGGCTCCCGACGCGGTAAGAACGCGCGTATCGCCGCACAGGAACGCCGCCGCCCGCAGCGGCCCTTCATTCGCTAATACGCGCCTCGTCCAGGCGAACCTTACGCCGCCGATCGGAAGCCGGGCGCCGAGCGCCGCGTTTCTCTCCAGATATGCCGGGTCCTGCGCGAATCCCTGGAGGTCGCCCGCCGCATAGAGAAGCGAAAGGGCGCGGGCCGTCTCGCCCGCCTCGGCCGCGCGCGCGGCATCGTCCAGAAAGCGGTCGAACGTATCGCGCAGAGCCCGCTGGCCCGCCAGCGGGACGATCCGGCAAAGCTGCCAGTCGGCGCGATAGGAAAACACCGGTACAAACTGCATCAAAACGGCGTTGTCCCATCCCGAGGACAGGATGGCCCGCCCGCCGCTGCAATAACACGCGCAGTTTACGGGCGACCGATGCGCGGTGAACGAGCGCAGGCAGCGCCCCGTCGACAAATCCCAGACGCGAACGGTCTCGTCCTGTCCCGCGGTCATCGCCTGTTTGCCGTCCGGGTGAAACGCAGCCGCGGTGACGGCGCCCGTGTGCCCGTTAAGCCGCAGCACGCAGCTTCCGTCCTTTATCGAAAACACCCGTGCGTCCCCTTCGTCCGTTCCGACGAGCAGCCGTTCCTGCGCCGCGTCGGCCGCGGCGCAGGACACGCCGCCCGTTTGGAGCGAAAATGTGCGTAAACATTCGGCCGTCTCAATATCCCAAAGGAAAAGCCTGCCTCCCGTGTCCGTAACGAAACGCCGCCCGTCTCCCAGCGCGCAAAATCCGGCATGGCCGAACTGCGGGGCTTTTATTTTGTTCCGCCACGCGCCGCTTTCCAGATCGACGCGCATGACATAGCGTTTGGCCCGCCCGTCTTCCGTTCTACAGAGCAGCAGAAGCGCGCTGTTCGTCCCGCTGAACAAACGAACGCGTTTTACGGCGCCTTCGGTAAACGAAAGCCGTCGGATCATCGTTCCGTTCGTCCCATAAAGCCGTAAAGAACGGTCCTCGCACGCGGCGGCAACAATCCCCGCACGCGAATCGAAATCGAGCGCGTTTATCTTTTCGCCGTGCCGTTCCAAAGTCGCCGTGCACATGCGCGTTTCCGTATTCCAGATTTCGAGCGAACGGTCCTCAAACGCAATCGCGCACAACCTGTCCTCGCCGGCGGCGATTGCGCGCGCGCTTTTTGCGCAGAGGCGTACGCAGGCGTCTTCGCTCGTCTCCCGGGCGAGCGCGCCGCGGGAAGCAACCGAGCTCCCGAAGCGGTCCGCCAGCTGCCGGACCGGCCGCGTCGTCTCCCGCTCGCTCAAAAACCGCGCGAACAGTTCCGCGGTTTCGGCGCACGGATCGCCATTGAAACAATTCTGAATGCTGCGCATCGCTTCCAGATCGTCGATTTTCGCCAAGCGCCAATGATATACGGTTTGATTGAATACGGAGGGCATGTGCCCCGGGTACGCCTGCAATGCGGACTTCCAGAGCGCCTCCGCCTGTTCGGGTTTGTCGAGGTCGAGAAAGCTCAGCGCCCGATTATTGAGCGCGCCCGCGCTCGCCGCGGGGTTGTCGGGAAGCGCGCGCGGATACGCGCGCCCGGTCCGCTCGAAATAGACGTTGCAAAGTATGCGTTCGACTTCCCCGAATCCCTGCGGCCGCCGTGCTTCTTCTTGCGAAAAGCATCTCCGCAGAAGCGTTTTCAATTTTTCCGGTGCAAAATCACCGATTTTTGCCAGATACTTTTCGCAGCAGAGCCCCGCAACCTCTCCGTCCCGCCACGGGCGGTCGTTTAGGAGCATCTCCAGCAGCATGACGGCAAAGCTCCAGAGGTCCGTCCAAATCGTGGCCGTCCCGCCGCGTTTCTGCTCCGGCGAACAGTACGCGGGCGTTCCCGGCGCGCTTTGGCAGCGCAGGGCGTTCGGCCCGCCTGCCGTTCCTGCGGCCGCGGCGCCGCCCTCCGTCTGGCAGCAGATGCCGGAGATGCCAAAATCCGTCACTTTAACGGTCCCGTCCGACGAAAGCAGGATGTTGTCCGGCTTTACGTCCTGGTGGATCAATCCGCATTCGTGCGCATAGCCAAGCCCGCGGGACGTTTGGATCGCCACGTCGAGGATACGCGAAAGCGCCGCGCCTTCATCGTCCTGCCGGAAAAAACCGTCCGCTATCTTCGAACGTAAGCTGCCGCCGTCCATCCATTCCGCGAAAATCGACGGCACGCCGTCGATTTCGCGCACGTAGTAGCACGACACGATGTGCTCGTGAAGGCCCAGATCGATCCAAGCCTCGCATTCGTGCGTAAAGCAGCTTCTGTAAGCCGCTATCGCAAGCGCCCGCTCGTTCGGCTGTTTCATCGCAAGGTCGACGTCCCATTCAAGATGCCGCACGCGAAACACACGGCCCATCGCGCCGCTGATCGGCCCGTCCAGAACCCGATATACGCCTAAAAGCGCGGTTTCTCGTGCGAAAGGTTCCATCGTTCAGTCCTTCATCCGGGCCGCCGCAATCGTTCCGATCAGGAAGAAGAGCCCGTAGACCGAGTATAATACGATCATCCACCATTTCAACGGCAGCGCGTCAAAATAGGTTATCGCATACCAGCCGCATATCGGCAGAACCAGCATGTAAATCTCTACGGCCATAAACGCGGCGAACCGTTTTACGCTTCTCGCCTCGGCAAGGCAGGTGAAGAACACGCGCAGGATGCTGAGCGCAATCGCCAGGCCGATGAGTTTAAACCCAAATATCCAGCCGGGCGAAAGCTGCCAGTCGAAAATGAAGATCAGCGACGCGACGATGCACGGCACGATCATCTGCATGATGAGGAACTTGAAGAACACCGCGATCCCGCCGCCGTGATACTTAATTCCATCGATTGTGATGATGTTGTCGGGGTAATACGCGTTCTTGTCGATCTGTTTGTTCATAACGATGAGCAATATAAGCGCCCAGATCCCCACAAGTACGCGTGCGAAAATGCTTGCCTTCCATAGATGAAGCGGGGCGTACACCAGCGTCATCAGCACCGCCGCCATCCAGACAAAGACCCGCATCGTCTTTCCGAACCCGGACACTCTCCCGTTCTTGCTGTTGGCCATCAACCCGAAAATGCCGTTGATCAGCAGCGCTGCCCATACGTAAAGCTCCGCCCTGAACAGGAGAAAACGCATCATCATCGTATCGTACGAATGTATCGGCATTCGGAGAATCAGGTAAGCGCCAAGCATCGGAAGGACCAGCATCCAGATAAAATACTGTATGGCGGCCGCGACGCTCCCTCCGCGGAAGCGGAGGCCGTTGATCTTTGTATGCTTTGGTTTGATTTTCGGCGTCGGAGGCGTCGGGGGGGGCGGTGGCGTAGGCGTAGGCTTGGTCGTCGTCTTCTTAGCGCGGCTGCGATCGTATTGTTTCCGCCGCTTAACAAACGCATCGTCCTTTTTGACGCTGATTTTTTCCATAAGCGAATCCGTCGTCGGCTTCTTGCTCGCTTCCGCCGGTAATTTTGTCTTCGCCGGAAGAAAGCTGCCGCAAAGCTTTATAACGCTGCTCGCCTGGCTCCGCTTGGAAATAGCGTTCTGCAGATTCGCCATAATGTCCGGATCGTTTTTGTCAAAAGAAAGGTCCACGTTCATGTAGGCGTTAAAGCTGCCCACAAACGCCTGGGTCAGGACACGGTCCACCAGTTCTTTAAAGTTCATATCAGCCTGCCCCAGATCAAGGCCCGGGTTGGCGCAGGCAAAGTCGATCAACGCGCGCAGTTTTTTCTCCTGATCGGGCGTTCCTGCGGTCGCTTCGTTCGCCTCTTTCAGCAGCTTGAATGCCTGTGCAACGAGCGGGTCGCCGATCACGCCCCCCTTCAGCTTCCCAAAGTTTTGAACCTCCGGAATATCGATGGGCCAGTCGTCCGGAAATATGTCTATAAAGGCTCTGAACGCCGAATGCGAAACATTCCTGTTCTGCAGTTGTATGATCAGATAGCGATTGACCTTGCCAAGCGTTTTGTCCCTGAACGTCCCTTTCGGGACGCTTTCGTCAATCATCCTGTAAGCGCGCCCGCCGATCGTTTTGGCGGTGCTTTCCTTCATCGAAGCGGAGACGTCCCTTTCCAACAGGTCTTTGAGGCACATTAAAACACCGAACCCCAGCATGTCGTTTTGCTTCAGGTCGTCGCCATCGGATTTCGCGATAAAAAAGTCGGCTGGAAGGATCGTTACGAGCAGCTCCATCTCTTTCGTCCGGTCGAGCTTATGGTTTTGTATCACGCTTCGGATAAATTCCGTACAAGCCTCAAAAAACAGGTTGGCGTCGCTTTTCACCAGCAACGAGCCCCTTTGATACAGCTCTTTCGCTTTCAGCGCGTTTGCCCACCGAATGATTTCCGTAATATTCTCGTTGCCCTCGGCAAGTTGGCCCGTCGCCTTGCTGAGCGCGCCGAGCATTGCGCGCTTGCATTCGTCGTGTTCGTCCTGCGCCAGCAACGCTTTCGGGCAATTTTTGTACATCTTTCCCGCTGTTGAAAGAGACGGCGCCGTTCGTATCGCCGAAGTATACGGAAGCAAGCTGTCCGCTACGGCGCTCGCAGATATGTCCGGCGCGATGCTTTTTGCCAAACTGAGTTGCAGGATCTGTACGCAGGCACCGACGCCGTCCGCATTTTTTTGCTTGATATTGCGCTTCAGGCGCTGATAAACGTCCTCCAGTTGCCCTTTCAGAAACTCGCCCCATGCTTCGCGGCATTTATCCTGAAATTGTTTTTCCGTCTGGGCGCGGTATGCGCAGCTGTCCTTCACGTCGGCTTCGGCAAAGAACCGCTGATAAGCTTCCAACGCCACGAGCCAGGCGCGATGCGCGTTTTTGGGGTCGCTCTGCTCGCTGTTCTCGGCGATGCGCAAAAACAGCGCGGCATATCCCTGAAAGCGCCAGACGTCCGTGATTTGATCGATGGCCTTATTCAGCGTGTTTTCGATCAGTTCCGCAGACGATGTATTCTGCGTATATCCGCAATCCTTTAGCAAACGCTGAAATTCCGTTTTGAAAAACCGGTAAGGGATTGGCTCACCCGAGGCATGCGTGATTTTTTTGCAAACGCTTTTATAGAGCGAGTTTGTTTCTTCCTCGCCGGGCCGCGGCGGAAAGCGCAAGGTTTTCAGCTCGTTGTAAAGTCGCGTCTTCGGGTTCAGAAGCTCGCCGCTGTACTGTGTCCGCTGCTGCGGCGACAAGAGCGTCGTCGGCATCATTCGGATATGCATCGCCATATCTTTCGACGACAGTGTCGGCGGCGCGCCGAGCGCTTCATACAGGTTCATCGTTATCCCCCTTTTCCGGAGGCGCTTGATCCGATCCGGGCTCCGCCAAACGCTCGAGACGCCCGATCAAATTTTCCATCCGGTCGCTCTGTGTAAGCAGCAGATCGCGGATCAGGGTTTCCGGAGACGACGCGCTTCGTTCATACTCGCTCATCAGCCGTTCGCACTGTGCGCCCAGCGCTTCCGTCGGCGCGCTCCCCATCAAATCGAGCATCAGGCTCAACGCCTTTTTTAAATTTCCGGCGCCGTAGCACGCCTGCGCCCAAAGCGCCTTGATCTCCGCGTCGTCCGGCCGCATCGCGCTCGCGCGGCAGAGCAGGTCGCTCGCGCCGTCGTAATCTTCCCGCTTCATGCGGCCGATCGCGTCGTTGAACAGCAGGTCCGGCTGGTAGGCAAGCGTCAGAAAATACGTCAGATCGTTTTTGCAGTTCGGGCACTTTTGCTGATCGGGTTTCAAAGATGCCGCGCAGATTGGGCAGATCATGATTCGTTTCCCCCTCTTCCTCTTTACATTTTAATAGTCGGAATGCCGGACATTTTAGCCGCCTTTTCCCACTTTGGGTATACCTGCCTCAGGACGTTCATATGCGGCGCGCATTCTTCGTCGCTGAGCATGAAGCGCGTTGCATCCTGTACCTCTCGCAGCGCCTTGCGGTCGGCCGGTGCCGAAGCCATCAGTTTTTTCTTGAATTCAGACGGTATCTTCGATTCCTCATCGACTTTTTGGATGAGTTCCAGCGCCTTCTTTGCAAAGACCTGGCAAATCAGCCACATCGGCGGAGTGGGCGACGGCGGGTCTTCTCCCGCTATCTCCTTCTTGATTGCATTCAAATCGGCCACCGCTTTTGAGAGAACCGCCTGGTCTTCATTGTCATAGGCGCGATATCCCAGGGAAGCCGCGCTTGCGATGTCCGGTTCGAATTTCGGGCTTCCGTTTTCAGACGTTTCATTGAGCTTCTTTACTTCCGCGACCAACGCGTCAAACTCCTGTTTCGGCGGTTCCAGCGGCGCATGGCTTGCGGTAAACCCGCCGATTCCCCGCAGCTCCACCATTTTTTCGTTTGCTTTGCAGATGTCGCCTTCGTCGATGGCCTGTTCGATTTCCCGCACGATCCGCGTCAGCATCGTTTCCGCAACGATACGGTCGCCCGCTTTCGGGATCATTGCAATGCGATCTCTTACGTCGTGCACGAGCTGGTCCAGCTCGTCCGGATCGACCGGCTCGATCGGCGACTGCTCGAACGTAACGTCCACGACAATGCCGGCGGCCTCCGCACGCGCGGTAAAACGGCTCGAAATATCGCAAGCCAGCGACAGCCGGATGACCGTGCCCTGCGGAACCGGCGGGTCGAACGTCATGTTGACCTGCTTGAGAAACTCCGTTTCTTCGAAAAAACGCAGTTCGGCATAATACGGGTTTTTGCTGTTGACTTCAAACTCATAGTCCTTCGAGCACGGCAGTTGCGTCCCTTTCTCCATGAGTTTCACCAGTTGAAGCGCGCCGGTGTTTTCGTTGAGCGTCTGAATATAGTAGTTGCGGGACAAAACGACGGGCATTTCGCCGACGGCAAGCACCGCCGCATCGAAGCTTGTGCTGAGAATCAGCGTGTTCCCCGCGTAAAACTCGCACGCGTACGGTTCCTTTTCCTCCACGGACATGAGCTCGTCAAAAACGAAGCTGCCGTCCTCGTTCACCATGTATTCCTTTGAAAACCCGCCTGCGGCACGCTGAACCTTCGCGTAAATGCCGTCCGGCAGATTGCCGGACACCGCCGAAATCCTGCCCTCCACAATGCTGATGCCGGCGTACCCGCGGCCCGGCTTGAACTCCGCCGTTACCTGCAGCTTCACGCCCTTATGCTCGACGGCCTCCGCTCCCGCGGATACGATTCCGCAGGACGCGGCGGCGATCGCCGCACCGTAGCCGACCGCCATATCGGGTTCGTCCACCAGCGGCTTCGGCAGCTTCGTATGGACCGGGAGGCCGGGATCGGTAAACGTTTTTTCAATGATCCGTGCAACGGCCGGTATGTGCGTGCTTCCGCCGACCAGCAGCACGCCGTCGATCATATCCAGCGTAACGCTGTGTTTCTCTTCGGCTTCTTTCAGCGCCTTATAGCATTCCTCTATCGTAGTTTCCAGCAGCGGCCGGATCATCTCCTCAAACTCTTTGCGCGTAACGGTTGCGGCAAGATTGACCGACGCGCCGCATTTATCCTTGATGACGCCGTCCGCGGCTTCGAAATGCTCCTCTTTCTTGGACAGCGCTTTTTTGATAATCTCGGCCTCGAGCTTCAGCCGTGTAAAGCGCAGGCGGTCTTCCTCTTCGTGGTTGATATCCAGGTCCAGATCGTACCCCTCTTCCGGGTCCTGCAGCAGTTCAAGCAAACGATGCGCCAGCGCGTCGTCGAAGTTGTCGCCGCCAAGGTAGTTGTTCCCGGCAATGCCGAGCACATATGCGTCGCCCTCGTTCATCCGGACAATGGAGACGTCGAACGTTCCGCCGCCAAGGTCGTAGACCATGAAGATCCCATTATCGATCCCGTTTTTAAAACAGTAATATAATGCCGATGCGGTGGGTTCCTGGAGCGTAAATTCCACCTTCAAGCCAGCCATTTCGCCCGCCTGCGTCGTCGCTTCGCGAGCGTTCGAAGCAAAGTACGCCGGAATGGTGATGACCGCCCGGTCCACCACATAGTCGGAATATTCCGGGATTTTATTGAGATAATCCTGCATGTTCTCTTTCATGGTGCGCAGGATCTCGGCGGAAACTTCGACGGGCGACAAGTTCAGCGCACCGCAGGTCGCGCGATAGTTGGCGTTCCCCATGTGGCGCTTGATCGATACGATCGGCTCCGGCGTGGTGCCGCGCCTGTTAAACGCAATCTGGCCCGCTTTCGCAGAATCCGACTTCGCATCGTAAACGATAACCGACGGGAATGTCTTTCGTCCGCTTCTGTCCGTCCGGCATACGATCGTTTTGTTGTCGTTGGCAATCATCGCGATGACGCTGTTCGTCGTGCCGAGGTCGATCCCGACACATTTACTGGTCTTCATGTTCTGTCGCTCCCTTCATTCTCGTTGTCCGTATCGTCGGCTTTGGTAGCCGTATCTTCCATCGTTGCTTGCGCTTCCGGATTCCCCGGCTTTTTCCATTTGGAAAACAGTTTTCCGATGATCGCCATGAACCGCGCCTTCCGGCCCGGTTTCTCACGCTCCGGCGCGGTCTGCGGCCCGGCGGCGGCCGCAGGTTCGACGGGCCGCTCCTCTGCCGCGGCGTCCGCCGGCTCCAAAGACCCGTTTGCGGCTTCGGCAGTCGGCTCCTTCGCCGCTTCTTCGGCCGCCGCGCTTTCACTGGCAACCGCCTGCTCGGGCTCCGCCGTGATTTCCGGTTCGGGTTCCGGCGCTTTCCTGCAGGAGAGCTTCGCCCGGTGGAGGATGCGGCCCTGAAAACGGATTTCCGGCTCAATCGCCTCGACCACGCATTCGGCATCGTTGTCCCCGGCCGGCAGCCATTCCACGATGTCCGCCGCCGTCTCCAGTTCCGGGGTAAGCGGTTCGCCTTCGTAGGTGACCGCCTCTACCTTATATTCCGCCATCAAATCGGACAGCATGTGAACGAACGGATCGTCGCTGCCGCGTTTGCGGTATACCTGCAGCGCGAACGCCGTCGCCAGGCTGTCGGCACGTTTCCGCTCGGCTTCAATTTCCTGCCGGAGCGTGCTCCGTTCGGCCGCGCCGGTCTTCATCAATTCTAAAACGACGGTCTGCGCCGGCACTTTTTTTACAAACGCCGGTACTGCTCTTTTCTCCGGTAATGGTTTGAACTGCATGCGATAGCCCTCCTGTTTTGCTTGTTTGTCCGATTTTGCGTTGGTTATGTTCCCTTTGTTTTCAGCGTTTTTTCTTTGCGAACAGCCGCGCGCTTCCCGTCTGGCCGGTTTTAAGATAGAGAATACAAATGCTGTCGATCAGCGCGTTGTATTTTGACGGCTGGTGAAAATAGATCCCCGTTTTGTCAACCAGACTGAGCGCCTCCATATAGGACGTGAGCGCATTTTCGTTTTCATTCTTCCCGGCATACGCCTTCGCGCGGGACGTCAGACACTCGATGCGCTGGTCGTCCCTTATGCGCGGGCCGGCCAGTATTTCTTCCGATAAACGGAGCACGGCGTCGAATTCGTTGTCGGTGAGCGCCTGGCGCAGCGCTTCCGTCGATTTCGCCCCTTCCAGCGCTTCGAGAACGGCGTTTGCGCTCGTATAACGCGCTTCGTCGCTGTAGCGCAGGCAACGGGCAAGAACCTTATCGAGCCTCGGCGACGGATCCGCGCCCTGAAAGTAGGCCCCGCCGCGGAACTGAAAGTCGACGCGCTTCTTTTGCTCGCGCAGCATGTCGGTGCCGCCGCCGAATCGGTCCGCAAAAGGCGAATATCCCGTATACAACTCGTAAAACATCAGCCCCGCCTGATAGATATCCGACGCTTCGGTATACCGTCCCTCGAAATTTTCCGGCGCATAGATGCTCATCGTGGTGCAAAGCGCCGTGTCCGGCCGGTTTGCATATGCGCCCATGCCGAAATCCATCACGCGCACAACGCCGTTCTGGATCATGACGTTCGCGCCCTTGATGTCCCTGTGCAGGACGCCTGCGCGGTGCGCGAGCGACAGCGCCGTGAAAAACTGCCGCATCAAATCGACGATTGCGGCTTCGCTCGGGAAGCGCTTTAAGCGGCGATAGCGCTTCGTGAGCGCTTCAAGCGTTTCGCCGTCGCGTATCAGTTCCATGGAGACGAATGCGCATCGCCCGGCGGGCGTATCCAGCTTGCCAAACGAATAGATCGGCACGAAATGCTGCTTCTGCGCCAGCGGCGCGCTTGACGCGAGGATTTTCGCCGGCAACGCACAGTCTTCCAGCATGCCGTCCACGTTTCCCAGGGCCGTTGCTTCCGGTTTGTAGATCTTAATGGCGACCTCGCGCACCACGGCGCCGTTCATCAGCTCTTCCGCGCGATAGACCGTGCCGAAGTTTCCTCCGCCCAGCCGCACCAGCAGCCGGTACTGGCCGTCTCCGATCGTCTGGCCGGAAAGTTCCGATACCAACACGTCCGCATCCTCCTTTTTATACCATCATGTCGATTTCCGAAAGCAGCGCGTTCAGCTTGGCGAGGCTTTCGTCGCCCAGGTCCGCAAACGCGTCCGAGGAAAGCATGGCCACCTTGTCGAACCTCTGCGCGACGCGGTCCACCAGCGCGCGGTGTTTTTCCGCCAGCAGCGACGCCGCGTCCGCGTCGTTGTAGACGGGAACCACCGAGGTATCTTCGCCGTTTTTCACGATGCGCACAAGCGGCACGCCCGCAAGCTGCCGCAGCTGGGACGCGATCTTGTTGTCGACATACTGGTTCATCAGAATATCCAGCTCGCGGCCGCCGTAATAGCCGGAACCGCGCCGAATCGCCTGCTCGTTGCCTTCAAACACGCGTCCGGCGAGCATCTCGATCACGTCGTCGTCGCAGATCAGCTTTCCCTCGTGCACTTCGCCGTATTCCTTTGCTTTCTTTGAAAACATATAGCGCGCAATACCTTCCAGCGCCTCGCGCGAAAGCGCGTTAAACACCACGATGCCGCCGCGGCGCATGATGCGCCCGATAAACTCCGGCCGGAAGCAGGGTTCCCCCGTTTTATAGTGCTTTTCCGTACCGAATTTGTTTTTCACCACGTCCTCGATTTCTTCCTGCGGACGACCCTCGCGAAGCATCTTTGCGATGTCGTACTGGCCGATGTTGGACGTCAGCACGAAAAACGCCTTGCTACCGGAGGCGGTCACGCCGCGCATGTCCGTGATCGTGCCTTCGTCGAACAGGTTCAGGAACGGGTCCCATACGGCCGGATTCGCTTTTTCGATCTCGTCGAGCAGCACAACGGAGTACGGGTCGTTGTTGAGGTCGTTAATCAGCTTGCCGCCCTCCTCATAGCCGACGTAGCCCGGCGGCGTGCCGATCAGGCGCGAAACGCTGTGCGCCTCGCCAAAGTTGGCCATTTCAAAGGAGATCAGCTTTCTGGAATTCGAATAAATCTGGGCGATCTGCTTTGCAAGCTCCGTTTTGCCCGTGCCGGACAGCCCCGCAAACACAAACACCGCGGCGGGCGCTTTTTTGTCCACCATTCCCTTTTGAATGAGGTCGAGCCGCCCTGCAACCTTGTTCACCGCCGCGTCCTGGCCGACCAGCCGTCTTGAGAGCAGGAACGCATAGTCCTTGTCCGCGCCCGTGCCGAGGATCGTTTCCGCCGGAAGCCCCGTCAGCACCGCCAGCCGGCCGGCAAGGTGTTCCTGCGTCATCGCCGGGTCCGTTTTACCGTGCATTTCCGCCTCCGCCGACACGTCGGCGGCGGTTTGCGCAATCAGTTCAATCGCTTTTTTCGGGAACCGCTTGGAGAGCAAATAGTCGTTCGCCATGCGGTACGCCGTTTTGGAGACGCCCTTTGCAAGGCGCACGCCGTACTCCCGCTCGATTTCCGGCAGCGCAAGGTCGATCATCTTCTGTACGTCCGCCTTCCCGGCCTCCGGCAAAAGGACCGGTTCCATGCAGGCGCCGAGCTGTTCGCCCATTGCGGAAAGGCTGTTGTATTCTTCGGTGTCCGTAATCAGCAGCAATCGATAACTATTTTTGAGCAGCCTTCGGGCAACGGCTGAAAAATGATCCTTGAAATACTTATAAAAACCTTCGACGACGTAGATGCGTTCCGGTTCTTCGTCAAAAAAGCGCATCAGTTTTTCCGCGGCTTCTTCATAATCTCCCTCCGCAACGCCGGAAAGATCGAACCAGATTACCTGAATGTGCCTCAGCGAGGCATATCGTCCGTCGCGCAGTTCCGTCGCAAGCAAAGCGGCCATGCTTGTCAGGCCCGTCCCGCGGTCGCCATGCAGCAGGACGTTTCTTTTGGACTTTCGGAAAAACACCTTTACGACCGATTCCAGCACGTCGTCCCGTACGACGAGCTCCCGGTGCAGCGAGGTGAGGTTCCTGCATTCGCAGATTTCCAGCGGCAGGACCGGCTCGATCACGTCCGGTTCGGCCAGCCTTTCGGCAATCTGGGCGTAATAAGCCGGGTCGATCTTTAGCACGTTGATCAGGAAATATTGCACCTTGGCGTCCTTGCAGCCAAGCAGCTCC